>JBGUGY010000402.1:0-3505 GCA_045111775.1 Bacteroidaceae bacterium
CTTCACTAGTCGCTGACCTTGGCGGCTCGCCTCGTTCCCGAAAGCGAGTGCAAAGATACCGCCTTTTTCCGAACTGCCAAACTTTTCTGGAAGAAAAATTCAAAATTTTGCAAAAATTATGCAAATCTCAAAATTACACATATTATATAAGAAAATAAAGTTCTTTTTCTGTTATTCTCTCTGTTTTCATGTTTTACAGAAGTCTTTTTGAACATCGTTTCATTCTTTTATCAGGCTAAAAAATGCCAATGAATAGCCAATTTTGATTACTGAGACATTAAAAATCACTAATTTTCGTGATTGCACAGTATGTCGGCACGGAGTATTTTTGCAAACTGACAGATATCATATAACTTTTATATCTTAACAGAATGAAAATAAAGAAAATTGTTGGTCGAGAAATTCTCGACTCTCGTGGAAATCCAACCGTTGAGGTGGATGTGATTCTTGAAAATGATGTTTTAGGTCGTGCAGCCGTGCCATCTGGCGCAAGCACCGGAGAGAACGAAGCACTCGAACTTCGCGACGGAGACAAAAACCGCTATCTTGGCAAAGGAACATTGAAGGCCGTGGCTAACATAAACGATGTAATCGCCCCAGCCTTAATTGGAAAAAATGTGTTTGAGCAGCGCGCTATCGACCAGTTGATGCTCGACCTTGATGGAACACCAACAAAGAGCAAGCTTGGAGCAAACGCAATCCTTGGCGTATCGCTTGCCGTTGCCCAGGCAGCAGCAAAGGCTCTCAACATTCCTTTGTATCGCTACATCGGCGGTTCAAACGCTTACACTCTTCCTGTTCCTATGATGAATATCATTAACGGCGGCGCTCACTCAGATGCCCCTATCGCCTTTCAGGAATTTATGATTCGACCAGTTGGTGCGCCTTCTATCAGAGAGGCTGTACGCATGGGTGCCGAGGTTTTCCATAATCTTGCAAAACTTCTAAAGAAGAGAGGCTTGTCTACTGCCGTTGGCGATGAGGGAGGCTTCGCTCCTGCTCTTGACGGAGTTGAAGATGCACTCGACTCTATTTGTCAGGCAATTCGCGACGCTGGCTACGAGCCAGGCAAGGACGTGAAGATTGCAATGGACTGCGCATCAAGCGAGTTCGCTGTTGTTGAGAACGGCAAATATTTCTACGATTACAAGCAACTAAAGAACGGCAAACAGAAAGACCCTAACGGCAAGAAACTGAGTGCAGAAGAACAGATTGACTATCTGGAGCAACTTATAACCAAATATCCTATCGACTCTATCGAGGACGGTCTTGACGAAAACGACTGGGAGAACTGGGTTAAGCTTACAGAGCGCATCGGCGACCGCTGCCAGCTTGTGGGCGATGACCTGTTCGTTACAAACGTGAAGTTCCTTGAGAAGGGTATTGCAATGGGCGCAGCCAACTCAATCCTTATCAAGGTTAACCAGATTGGTTCTCTTTCAGAAACTCTCGACGCAATTGAGATGGCTCACCGCCACGGATACACAACAGTTACTTCGCACCGTTCTGGCGAGACTGAAGATACCACAATTGCCGACATAGCAGTTGCTACAAACTCTGGTCAGATAAAGACTGGTTCTCTGTCGCGCACAGACCGAATGGCTAAGTACAACCAACTTATCCGCATCGAAGAGGAACTCGGCTCTGTGGCACGCTACGGATACAAGAAGATTAGATAATCGGGCAGATTCATTACTTGGGTTTTACATAGTACAAGAGGCTCAAACGCATTTGCGAATGAGCCTCTTGTTATTTTTTCTTTCTGATAGAATCAGTTGAACACCGACTTGAATACAGCGTCGCTTGCTCCGGCACTCTCACGAATGTACTTGCCAGCCTTTGCACCAGCATCGGCACAGAAAGCCTCATCGTCGAACAGTTTTCCGATTATGCTGAGGAACGATGCCGAATCGGCTATCTCGAAGCAACCGCCTATTTTTAGCAGATGCTGCGCCTCTTGGAAACGCTTGTTGTTCGGACCGATTATCACCGGAATGTTGTAAACGGCAGCCTCGGGAACATTATGGATTCCAACACCGAAACCTCCGCCGACATAAGCGACCTCGCCATATCGGTATATAGAAGACAGCAGTCCGAAGCAGTTGATTATCAAGCATTGAGCATCTTTTACATTTTCTTCTGTAACATCGGTGTAGCGGATGCTCTTCATCTGGAGTTTGCCTTCAATCTCCTTCAGATGGTCTTCGCTTATGACATGAGGCGCGATTATCAGTTTTACATCCTTACGATTGTTGAAGTATGGAATGTAGATATCCTCGTCTGGTCCCCACGAACTTCCGACGACAAACGTCTTCTGCCCCTGCTTGAACGCCTCGACAATCGGCAACTGCTTTGCCTCGCGGAAGATGTCGATAACGCGGTCGCATCGGGTATCGCCCACCACCGTAACGTTGTTTATTCCGAGGGTTGCAAGCAGATGCTTGCTCTCCTCGTTCTGCACAAAAAGATGAGTGAAGCGAGTAAGAACCTTGTGATAGCGTCCGCCATACCAGCGGAAGAACACCTGATTCTTGCGGAAGATTGACGACACGCTGTACGTTGGTATTCCAAGTTTCTGCAACTTCTTCAGATAGTTCTGCCAGAACTCGTACTTTATGAAGAATGCCATCTCTGGCTTGACGCACTTGAAGAAACGATGCACGTTTGTCGGAGTATCAAGCGGAAGATAGCAGATGACATCCGCGCCATCGTAGTTCTTACGCACCTCGTATCCCGAAGGAGAGAAGAACGTGAGCAGAATCTTGAACTCGGGATGCTCCTTGCGAACACGCTCCATCATCGGTCTGCCCTGCTCGAACTCACCGAGCGAGGCTGCATGAAACCAGATGTACTTTTCGTCCTTCTTTATTTGCTCACGCAAAATCTTGAAGGTCTGCCTATGGCCGTTTACCATCAGCCTTACCTTCTTACTGAAGAGCGAGGCTATGCGCACGCCAATGACATATATGTAAATTACAAAACTATACATTCCTTTCGATTACTTCAGAACCTCTATTGCCTTTCGCATTCGGTTAAGAGTCTCTTCTTTGCCAAGGAATGCCGAAATATCAAACATGTGCGGACCCTTGCCCTCGCCCACAAGTGTGAGACGCCATGCGTTCATCACATCGCCGGTTTTGTAGCCATTGTCCTCAATCCACTTCATTACAACCTCTTCCTGATGAGCGATGCTGAAATCGTCGAGAGGCTCAAGAACTGCCATCAACTTGGTGAGAGTCTCGGCAGAATCTTCCTTCCAACGCTTCTTGATAGTCTTCTCGTCGTAAGTCTCGGGAGCGATGAAGAAGAATGAGCACAAGTCCCAAAGTTCCTTTACGAAGTTTACGCGGTCCTTCATCATTCCAACAACCTCGGTAATGCGCTCGATGCTCTCGTTTACGCCATGCTCGGCAACCGTCGGAGCCCAGAGAGCGGCAATCTCCTCGTTTGTCTTGTGAAGAATATATTCGTGGTTGAACCAAGTTCCCTTAACATAGTCGAACTT
>JBGUGY010000403.1:0-9162 GCA_045111775.1 Bacteroidaceae bacterium
TGAGGAGTTTTCTTAATTTTGCGCTCGAAAAACCTAACAAATACCATATATATGACAACAAAAGTAAAAATTGCACTGTTTTTTGCCTGTTCGTTGGCTATGCAGACAAACGCAGACGCACAGGAACGGAGCGAGTGGAAGACTCCTGAGGTTAATCAGGCAAACCGCTTGCCCATGCACACATCATTCTACTCGTACGAATCGGAAAAAACATTGAACAGCGGAATACAGAACTCACGCTTCTTCATGCCCATCAACGGAAACTGGAAGTTCAAGGGCGTGATGAATGCCGACGAGCGCATTTCCGACTTCTACAAAAAGAACTACAACGACGGCGACTGGGGCACGATGCCTGTTCCGGGAAACTGGGAGATTAACGGTTTTGGCGACCCAATATACACCAATATGCAGTATCCGTGGTGGCCTTGGAGCAAAGGCAGCACGGCCAACCCTCTGGTTATTCCGGTAAAGGACAACCATGTTGGTATGTACCGCCACGAGATAGTTATCCCGAAGCACTGGAGCGGCAAGCAGATTATTGCACACTTCGGCGCGGCAAGCTCAAACATGTATCTGTGGATAAACGGCAGATATGTCGGATACAGCGAGGACAACCGTCTTTCTGCCGAATTCGACATCACACCTTACATCAGCGTAGGAAAGAAGAACCTGATTGCCGTAGAATGTTTCAGATGGAGCGACGGCTCGTATCTCGAAGACCAGGACTGCTTCAGATTCTCGGGAATAACGAGAGACTGCTTTCTGTTTGCACGCGACAAGAAGAGCATTCAGGACGTGAGAATAAAGGCTGGGCTCGACCAAAACTACACAAACGGAATTCTCTCTGCCGAAGTTAAGACTAACAGTCCTAAGCAGATTTTCATCGACCTTGTTTCGCCAGACGGCAAGACCGTTGTTTCGCAGAAGGCAAGCGCAGCAAAGAACGGTGTTTCGCTTACCGAGATAAAGGTTGCCAATCCGCTGAAATGGACTGCCGAGACACCAAACCTTTACAAGGTGCTGGTCTACACCAAGGACGGCAAGGGCGAAAAGACCGATATCATTCCTGTGAATACGGGCTTCAGAACCATCGAGATTAAAGACCAGAACCTTCTGGTAAACGGCAAGCCTGTGCTCATTAAGGGAACGAACCGCCACGAGCTCGACCCAAACAACGGTTCGGTGGTGAGCCACGACCGTATGTATCAAGACATTCAGATAATGAAGAAGCTGAACATCAACGCCGTGCGAACAAGTCACTACCCTAACGACCCTTATTGGTACGACCTTTGCGACCGATATGGCATCTACGTTGTCTGCGAGGCTAACGTGGAGTCGCACGGAATGGGCTACGGCAAGGAGACTCTTGCGCGCAACGAGCACTACAAACTGGCCCACATGGAGCGTAACCAGCGCAATGTGCAATGCCACTTCAACCACCCTTCAATCATCATCTGGAGCATGGGTAACGAGGCTGGATACGGTCCGAACTTCGAGCAGTGCTACGACTGGATTAAGGCAGATGACACAACTCGCCCTGTTCAGTACGAGCAGGCAGGAATGGACGGCAAGACCGATATCTTCTGCCCTATGTACTTCGGATATGCCGACTGCATAAGATATTCTGAGGGTAACAATCCGCGTCCGCTCATCCAGTGCGAATATGCTCACGCCATGGGCAACTCGCTCGGCGGATTCAAGGAGTATTGGGACATCATACGCTCTAAGAAGAAATATCAGGGCGGATTCATCTGGGACTTTGCCGACCAGAACATTCTATGGAAGAATAAGGACGGCAAGGATTTCTACGCCTACGGCGGCGACTTCAACAGCACCGACCCAAGCGACAATAACTTCTGCGACAACGGCTTTGTAAAGGCTAACAGAACGCTTCATCCAACGGCATACGAGGTTCAGCACTTCTACCAAAATGTATGGGCATCGGCTGTTGATTTGAACAAGGGCGAAATAAAGCTATTCAACGAGAATTTCTTTACTAACCTGAGCGACTATTATCTTGAGTGGCAGTTGGTTAACTACGGAACTATTGAGCAGACTGGCATCGTGAACGACCTCGACATTGAGCCGCAGCAGAGCAAGACGCTGAAGCTGAGCTACGACCTTGGTGACCTGAAGGATTCGGAGAATATCCACCTGAATATCCTTATCAAGAACAAGCATCGCAACTCGCTTCTGCCTGCCGGATATACCGTTGCACGCAATCAGCTCACGATAAAGGAGACGTTCGACAAGCACATCACCTTACGAAGCAATCCGCGAACAGCGAAGGCTAAGTTCACCGAGCAGGACGATTCAATCATCGTTAGCGGAACGGATTTCAGCATCGCCATCAGCAAAAAGAACGGTCTGATTGGCAGATACAACTATCATCACATCTCGTACATCGGTCAGGGCTGCACGCTTCAGCCTAACTTCTGGCGCGCTCCAACCGACAACGACTTCGGCGCAGGACTTCAGAAGAAATATGCGGTCTGGAAGAATCCGAAGATGGAACTGAAAAACGTCGAGGCTCAGCAGGCTGAACAGGGTGTAAAGGTGGTTTCTACCATCGATATTCCTGAGGTTGAGGCAACACTCACACTCACTTACGAGATTAGCAACATCGGCGAGGTGATGGTTTCGCAAAAGATGATGGCTGGCGCAAAGAAGGACGTTCCGAACCTCTTCCGATTCGGCATGAGAATGCAGATGCCCGACAACTTCCAGAAGATTGTCTTCCTTGGCAGAGGTCCGCACGAGAACTACTGCGACCGCAAGAGTTCTGCCTTCATGGGACTCTATCAGCAGAACGTTGGCAAGCAGTACAACCTCTACCCTCGTCCGCAGGAGAGCGGAACGCACACCGACATGCAGTTCATCGAGATTTGCAGCAACCGCAACAACGCCCTCACGGTGTGCAGCAACGAGGCTTTCTCGGCTTCGGTTCTGCCATACAAGGTTGAGACGCTCGACGACGGCACAGACAAGCACCAGCGACACAGCGAACTGCTCGAAAAGGACAAGTATGTTGAGGTGTGCATAGACAAGAAACAGATGGGAATGGGCTGCGTAAACAGCTGGGGAGCAATTCCTGAGAAGGATTATCTGCTGCCTTATCAGGACTACGAGATGTCGTTCTTCCTGACTCCTACTTTGCAGAGCATCTGGACTGAATAAATGTTTATATGACTAAAAAAAGACGACTCAAAAAGGAATTTAAATGGGGACTGGCACTCGTTGCCAGTCTTCTTATTGTTTGTATCGCATTCTGCATCTTCGGCTCTAACGACGACAGCGTGGACAAGGGCGAGGTGGTAGACGGCATCGATGTATCTCACTATCAGGGCAAGATAAACTGGGAGAAGGTTAGAGACAAGCACCCTAACATTCAGTTTGTGTACATAAAGGCGATAGAGGGCTCATCGCGCCCCGATGAGAACTACAGGAGGAACTTCGAAGAGGCTAAGAAGGCAGGATTCATGGTGGGAAGCTACATCTTCTACCACACCATGACAAGCCCCGAAAGGCATTTCGAGGAGTTCAAGAAGCTTGCGCCGAAATCAGAGCAAGACCTTATCCCTGTGGTTGATGTGGAAACACTCGACCATAAGTCGCCCGAACTGGTGCGCAAGCGTCTCATCCGTCTTCTCGACCTTATGGAGCAGTATTACGGCAAGAAGCCGATAATATACACGCACGACTGGTTCTACAACAAGTATCTGAAATGTAAGCGGATAGACAAGCACAAGCTGATGATTGCCAACTACAATGGCAAAGAGCCGAGCTGCGACTACTGCATCTGGCAGTTTACCGAGACAGGCAGACTGAAAGGCATAAAAAGCCATCACGTTGATTTGAGTCGTTTTAACAAAAATTACACTATTGCTGACATTTTATTAGTTAATGACTGATTTTTCAGCAATAACATAATTTTTAGGGCATTTTTTTTGTTTATTGATAAATTTGCTCTATATTTGCACCGCATTTGCGAGTTTTTTTTGACTCGCGAATCCCGTTCAATTTGGCTTCGTGTCTGTGAAGACACGCCATTTCTTTTTCATAACGTTGCATAACTATTAAATAGTTGATAAAAACTATTAAAGAATAGCCTCTTTGAGAAAAGAGGCTATTTCTATTTTTATGCTATGCTAAATGTATTATTTTTTCTTCTCCAAGTAGTCTGATATATCTATCGTACCTACTTCGTCTTCTACGCCAAGAGAAGGAACTGATTCTACAATTCTTGTCTTTCCGCTCGACTTCTCAACGTAGAAATTCACAAAAGCTCCTGTATAACTGCGGAACACAACCTTGAACTCCGTGTCTGTCTCTCCTTCCATTTTTACATACATTATAGAAGGATTTTCCTCCGCCACGCTCCAGTCGTATTCGCTATGGCAATAGTTATTCACTCCCTCGTATGCCATTTCTGCCGTAATACCATCAGATTGCTGCAAATCGACATTGGTCTGCTCTGCGGCATTTTCTTTTTTCGATGCGCATGAGGCAAGACTAACCGCCCCGCAAATTACAAGGACTGCCACTATCGGATACGACCTAAACTGTTTCACATTCTTCGTTTTTTTGATGAGCTGTATTTTACTGAATTCCAACCATTTTATGAGTCTGCAACGAAAGTCGCCATTCAGGATGAGCCTGAATGTATTCGATGCAGCCTCTCGTTATGCTTCGGTTGCGCTCGGCATCGCCCACATCGCACGGCTGAAGGCAGAAATAATCGGCATCGATGCCGAAGGTCTCAACCTGATGCTCGCCGTCGAAGAGGAGTTTCAGCTCGTTGCACTTCTTAACCACAGGCGTGCCTGCATTGCCCACAAAAGCTGCCTTTGGTGAAACGGTAATCCAGTCGATGCCTGCCGGAACAGGACGCGTACCGTTGGTCTCGATGGCAATCCAATAGTCGTTATTATGCAGAAAATCAACGAACTGCTCGTCGAACGAGAGCGTAGGCTCTCCGCCGGTGATGACAACGCGGCGGCACGGATACGACTTCAGCACGGCAAGAATCTCATCAAAACTCATCTCAACGAAATCCCAATGCTCGGTGTCGCAGAAACTGCACTTCAGATTACATCCGCTCAGACGGATGAAAATCATAGGCACACCGCTGTTAACGCCCTCGCCCTGAAGCGAATAAAAAATCTCGTTTACCCTCATCTTTTTACCTTCAATAATCAGTCTTCGTCCTTCTCGAAAATTGCCGTATTGTTTTCCGACTCTTTAACCTCAACCTTGTAGCACGAAGGAATCTGGTCGCAAATCCACTTTGCGATATTCTCGGCAGTAGGATTAAACGGCAATATATCGTTTAGATTGGCATGGTCGAGACGCGCGTGAACCAACTTCTTTATCTCCGAGAAGTCGATAACCATTCCGTTTTCGTTAAGAGTCTTCGATTTGCACCAAACCGTTATTATCCAGTTATGTCCGTGGAGATTGGAACATTTGCTCTCGTAGTTCAGCCTCAGGCTATGCGATGCTGAAATCTCCAGTCTTTTTGAAACATAATACATAGTCGTAATCCTTTGAAATTATACTTTAACACTCAATCGTCATGCCATCGTAGGCAAACTCGCAGTTGGCAGGCAGACAGTCGTTTACGTTGGCGTGAAGCCCCACCTCGTGCGTCATGTGTATGAAAACAGCCTTTTCGGGCTTTACCTTTTCGACAAACGCGAGAGCTTCGGGAAGCAGCTGATGGCTGTGATGCTCGCGCTGCATCCTTAGCACGTTCACAACGAGCGTCTTGGCTCCGAGCACATACTGCAAATCTTCGTCGGCAATGGTCTTCATATCTGTTATGAAAGCCAAATCGTTTATCCTGAAGCCCAGAATAGGCATCTTGCCGTGCATCACCGTGAAGGGCATCACGCTCACATCGGCAACATCGAAGGGCTTGCGAGGCTCTACGTCGCACAGGTTAAGCAGCGGAACGCCCGGATAGCGCTTGTCCTTGTCGACAAAGCAATACGGAATGCGGCTCTTCAGGTTCACGGCGAAGTTATGCTGCGTGTACACGTTCACCTCTTTTGCGAAGCTGAACGGACGCACATCGTCGAGTCCGCCAACATGGTCGTAATGCTCGTGCGTTATGAGTATTGCGTCGAGCTTGTCGAAATGGTTCTGAAGCATCTGCTCGCGGAAGTCGGGACTGCAATCAATCAGTATGTGTGCTCCGCCATCTGTCTGTAGCATTGCCGACACGCGGTAACGATGGTCGCGTGGGTCGGCAGACTGGCACACCTTGCATTTGCATCCTATCACCGGCACGCCCGTACTTGTGCCGCTTCCCATAATCGTCAACTTCATACCCAACAGACAAAAAATTCTTTTTATATAAAATTAACCTCTGGTCTTATCTCAATGCCAAATTTTTCTTTCACGCTCTGGCAGACGGCATTGCTCAGCGCAACGATATCCTCGCCTGTTGCTCCTCCGTTGTTTACAAGCACGAGTGCCTGCTTTTCGTACACTCCGGCCTTGCCGAGGCTCTTGCCCTTCCATCCGCACTTGTCTATCATCCATCCGGCAGGAATCTTGACCTTGCCGTCGGGCTGCGCGTACGACGGGATGTCGGGATATTGCGCCTTCAGATTCTCGAAGACATCGCGCTCCACAACGGGATTCATAAAGAAACTGCCTGCATTTCCCGTCACGGCTGGGTCGGGCAGCTTGTTCTTTCTTATCTCGATGATGGCGCGGCGCAGGCGTATTGCCGTCAGTTCTCTGCCATCGTCGGGAATGGCTGATGCGATGTTGCCGTATTCGAGATTAGGGACGAACGTCTGCTTTAGTCTGTAAACGACCGAAACAACGGCGTACTTCCCCTTCCACTCGTGCTTGAACTTGCTGTCGCGATATCCGTAGCAGCAATCGGAGTTGGAGAAGGTGTGATAACTGCCGTCTTCGAGTGAGACGACGTTCACCTCTTCGATAATATCCTTGGCCTCAACGCCATACGCTCCGATGTTCTGAACCGCGCTCGCTCCTACCTCGCCGGGAATTAGCGACAGGTTCTCGGCTCCGTACCAGCCCTCGCCCACGGCGTGAGCCACAAAATCGTCGAACACGATGCCAGAGCCTACCCTCACCAGAATTCTCGACGGAGAATCTTCGAGTACATCGTAGCCGAACATCTTTGAGTGCAGCACTATTCCGTCAAAGTCCTTCAGGAACAAAAGGTTGCTGCCGCCGCCAATGTGCAGGAGTCTTTCCTTGCGCCCGTTGGCGTTATATTCGCGTATAAATTCTTGCAGTTCGGCAACAGTGCGATATTCAAAGAATCGCGAGCATTTCACGTCAATGCCAAACGTGTTGTGAGCAAGCAGCGAATAGTCTAATATATCTTTCATCAACTTAATTTACAAATGATACAAGTTTCCACTCTCCGCCAATCTTCTTGAACTTGAACGTGAGCATCATACCGTTAGCCAAGCCCCTCATAAACAGAATCTTCTGATTTGGATTCTTGTATTGCTGACCGTAAATAACGTTCGATATTCTGCCGTTCGGCATTTCTGGATGAAGGTCGAACCACTGGTCGGCAGAGAGTGTGCCCTTTATGTCCTCGCCCGTCTCCTCGTCAACGCTGATAAACTCGAGCGGAGTGTCAAGATGATGGCGCATGAAAGCCGAGTCGGTAGCGAATTTTTGGTAGAACGACAGAAAGTCGGTGTTCACGTTCTTCGACATGCGTTCGTAAATTATCTTCGTGAGTTTCCACTCACCGTTCTGTCCTCGGTTGAAGTCGTACTTCTTAACTCTGTTTTCATTAAGGTAAATCCACTCAACCACAGCATGATAGATAGATGTATCCTTTTCTACGGAGCAGTCGTTTACATTGTCGTAGAGCACGGTGTAGAACTCCTGATTCTTGTACAAGCGGTCAATCTTCCACTCGCTCTCCTCAATGGTCTTGGTCTTGCCATACTCCTCCACCTCGAGCGGGAAGGCGATGCGCTGTCTCTGCATCTTCTTGCTCGACATGAATCCATAGATAAAGTCGTCGAAGAGTTCATCTGCACTTTTAGGTACGGCCTGCTCTTCGATAATTCCGGCTAAGCTATCTTTAAAGTTAACTACAGAATCTGAGTCTGAATCAACAAAATTACTGTCGGTCTCTCCTTTTTTAGTATTGCAGGCACAAAGCAACAATGCCAGCAAAAAGGAATACGCTAATTTATTCATCTGCTTAATAAAAAATCGTACAAAATTACTGCTTTTATTTTGAATTGATGCGATTTTTAGAAAGAAATAACTATCTTTGCACTTGTTTTTTGAAAATAATTTATTCTAAACAGTATATGTTAGACAAAATAGCACAGCTTCTGGCAGAAGTTGACACTCTAAAAGCAAAGAGCGCAGAAGAGGTTGAAGCCCTTCGAATCAAATACCTTAGCAAGAAGGGAGAGATTACTTCGTTGATGAATCAGTTCCGCGACGTACCGGCCGAGCAGAAAAAGGAGGTTGGTATGAAGGTTAACCAGCTTAAGCAGAAGGTTACCGACAAAATCAACGAGCTGAAGGAACAGCTTGACTGCGTTGAGACTGGCGACAACAGCCTCGACCTTACTCGTACGGCTTATCCTATCGCCATAGGTACACGCCACCCTCTAACCATCGTCAAGAACGAAATCATCGATATCTTCTCACGCCTTGGCTTTACAATGGCAGAAGGTCCTGAGGTTGAGGACGACTGGCACGTTTATTCTTCAATGAACTTTGCCGAGGACCATCCGGCACGCGATATGCAGGATACTTTCTTCGTTGAGAGCAAGCCAGATATCATCCTCCGTTCACACACTTCATCTGTTCAGGCTCGCGTAATGGAGAGCACACAGCCTCCTATCCGCGTTATCTGCCCGGGACGTGTTTACCGTAACGAGGCTATCTCGGCACGTGCACACTGCTTCTTCCATCAGGTTGAGGGTCTGTATGTAGACGAGAACGTAAGCTTCACCGACCTTAAGCAGGTTCTTCTTACATTTGCGCGCGAGATGTTCGGTGCAGACACTAAGATTCGTCTTCGCCCTTCATACTTCCCATTCACTGAACCATCTGCCGAGATGGATATCAGCTGTAACATCTGCGGCGGCGAGGGATGCTCGTTCTGCAAGCACACAGGATGGGTCGAGATTCTTG
>JBGUGY010000404.1:0-6940 GCA_045111775.1 Bacteroidaceae bacterium
TCTGATGCCGGCATATGACCTGAATGTCTATCCATCGTACTACGAGCCTTGGGGCTATACTCCGCTCGAGAGTATCGCGTTTAAAGTACCTTGCATCACAACCGACCTTGCTGGATTCGGACTTTGGGCAAACACTCTGAAACCAAACGGCTTGTACAGTCAGATTGAAGACGGAGTAAAGGTGGTTCACAGAACCGACAGCAACTACGACGAGGCTGCCGAGGAGATAAAGAACACGATCCTTGGCTTTACTGCTCTGAAGGTTGCCGAGCGAAACGCAATTCGCCGAAAGGCAAGACTCATTGCCGACAACGCATGGTGGAAGAACTTCATCGAGGACTATGTAAAGGCATACGATGTTGCGCTTTCTAATGCTGCAAAGAGAATCAAATCTAAAAAATGAGAATACTTGTGTTATAAATAAAATAAATTTGGGAGACTATGAAGATAAAGGCTAGTAATTCAAACACACCTAACTGGAAAGAGGTGAATGTGAAATCGCGAGTGCCAGAAGAACTTTCAAAACTTTCTGAACTTGCACACAACATGTGGTGGTCATGGAATCATGAGGCTACCGACTTGTTTAAATCGCTCGACGAGGATTTGTGGAAGCAGGTAGGACAGAACCCTGTCCTGATGCTCGAACGCCTCAGTTTCGAGAAACTGTCTGATTTGGCAAAGAATAAGAGCGTCATCAAGAAGGTTGACGAAGTCTATTCGATTTTCCGTCAGTATATGGACGTAGAGCCGGACAAGAAACGTGCATCTGTTGCATATTTCTGTATGGAGTACGGTTTGAGTCATGTTCTCAAGATTTATTCTGGCGGTTTGGGTATCCTTGCCGGCGATTATCTGAAAGAGGCATCAGACAGTAATGTTGATATGTGCGCCGTAGGTTTCTTGTATCGCTACGGATACTTTACTCAGACTCTGTCAATGGAAGGACAGCAGGTTGCCAAGTACGAGACTCAGAACTTCGGTTCTCTGCCTTTGGAGCGTGCTCTCGATGCCGACGGAATGCCGTTGGTTGTCGATGTTCCTTACGTTAATTATATGGTTCATGCCTATGTTTGGCAGGTGAACGTTGGTCGAATCAAACTTTATCTGCTCGATACAGATAACGAGATGAACTCAGAGTTCGACCGCCCAATCACTCACGCACTTTACGGAGGCGATTGGGAGAACCGCTTGAAGCAGGAGATTCTGCTTGGTATCGGCGGTGTGCTCACTTTGAAGAAGTTGGGCATCAAGAAAGACATCTATCACTGCAACGAGGGACATGCTGCATTATGCAATGTTCAGCGTCTTGTTGACTATATCGAAGAGGGCTTGACATTCAATCAGGCATTGGAGGTTGTCCGTGCATCTTCGCTTTACACCGTGCATACTCCTGTTCCTGCCGGTCACGACTATTTCGACGAAGGCTTGTTCGGCAAGTACATGGGACAGTATCCTGCCAAGTTGCAGATTTCTTGGGACGAGTTCATCGGTATGGGACGTAAGAACCCAGAGGATCACGGCGAACGATTCTGTATGTCTACATTCGCTTGCAACACTTGTCAGGAGGTTAACGGAGTAAGTTGGCTTCACGGCAAGGTTTCTCAAGAGATGTTCTCTGACATCTGGAAGGGCTACTTCCCAGAAGAAAGTCACGTGGGCTACGTTACAAACGGCGTTCACTATCCAACATGGAGCGCAACAGAATGGAAGGATATCTACAATAAGTACTTCGACAAGAATTTCTTGAAAGACCAGTCAAACCAGAGTATCTGGGAGGCGATCTACAATGTGCCTGATGAGGAAGTATGGAAGACTCGTCTTGCTTTGAAGAATAAGCTTGTTGAGCACATCCGCAAGGCATTCCGCGAGGATTGGCTGAAGAATCAGGGCGACCCATCAAAGATTATGTCTATCCTCGAGAAGATAAATCCAAACGCCTTGATGATTGGTTTTGCTCGCCGATTCGCAACTTATAAGCGTGCACACTTGCTGTTTACCGACCTCGACCGTTTGTCTAAGATTGTAAACAATCCTAACTATCCTGTTCAGTTCTTGTTTGCAGGAAAGGCACATCCGCACGATGGCGCAGGTCAGGGCTTGATTCAGAAGATTTACGAGATTAGCCGTCGTCCTGAGTTCCTTGGCAAGATTATCTTCCTCGAGAACTACGATATGCAGCTTGCACACCGTCTTGTCTCAGGTGTTGATATCTGGATGAATACTCCAACCCGTCCGCTCGAGGCATCTGGAACATCAGGCGAGAAGGCTCTGATGAACGGTGTAGTAAACCTCTCTGTTCTCGACGGCTGGTGGCTCGAGGGCTATCGCGAAGGCGCAGGATGGGCTTTGACAGACAAGCGTACTTACGAGAATACCGCTTATCAGGATCAGCTTGATGCTGCAACAATCTACTCGCTTCTCGAGAACGAGATTCTGCCATTGTACTATGCTCGTAACAAGAAGGGCTATTCTGAAGGCTGGATAAAGACCGTAAAGAACTCAATCGCTCAGGTTGCACCTCACTATACAATGAAGCGTCAGCTCGACGATTACTACGATAAGTTCTACCAGAAAGAGGCTAAGCGTTCGGCTCTGCTTCAGAAGAACAACTACGAGAAGGCAAAGGAAATTGCAGCGTGGAAGGAGGCTGTTGCCGAGCGTTGGGATGCCATCGAGGTGGTTTCTTCAAAGAAGGACGAGGCTATGGTTAACGGCTCAATCTCAAGCGGTGTAACATATCATGCTGAGTTCGTTATAGACGAGAAGGGACTCGACGATGCTATCGGCATGGAGCTTGTAACTGTAAGAGTTGATGCCAACGGCAGAGAGCACATCTACAGCGTTGAGCCTCTGAAGGTAACAAAGCGCGAAGGAAATCTTTACACATTCGAGGTCGTTCACAAACTGAGCAATGCCGGAAGTTTCAAGGTTGCATATCGTATCTTCCCTAAGAACGACTTGCTTCCACACCGCGAAGATTTCTGCTATGTAAAGTGGGTAATTTAACGATTTGATTTGAATATAAAAGTGGTTTGGAATTTGATTCTAAACCACTTTTTTTTGATATTTATTTACAATAAGTAGTGATACTTTTGTAAAAAAAGTTATATTTGTAGCCGAAATTCACTAATATCATTAAATGAAAATTTCACATGTGGTTAGCCTTATAGTTTTTTGCGTGATGAGCATGGAAAATGCGCTTGCAGAAGATTATAAAGATGTTTCATACAAGAGAACCTCTGTGCACGATCCGTCAGTTGTTATCGACACTATCACCAACGAAGGAGAGTGTACATACTACATTTTCGGTTCTCACATGGCGGTTTCCAAATCTACCGATTTGGTAAACTGGACTTATGTTACTGGCGAGTCCACATCGTCAAGTCTTTTCGGCAAGATGAATGGCGATGCCGTGCAGATTTGCAGTTACGACGAGGCTTACTTGACCAATGTTGTTAAAAAAGTTAAAAACTACAAAGGTGAAGAAGTGGATTTCGGAACATATAACATTCCCGAATGGCAAGGTGCGGTAAATAATTTTACAATCCGCGGAAACCAGTGGGCTCCCGATGTTGTTTATAACAAGACTATGAAGAAGTGGCTGATGTATATGAGCCTTAACGGTGACGACTGGAATTCTGCCATAGTGTGCCTTGCTTCCGATAATATTGAAGGTCCTTACGTTTATCAAGGACCAGTCATTTTTTCTGGCTTCACCGGAAAAAAGACATCTTACCACCAAGACTTTCATAAATCAGATTTGGAGATTGCGATAGGAGAGCAGTCTGCGCTTCCGTCGCGATACAACAGAAATTCAAGTTGGGGCACTTATCTGCCCCATGCCATCGACCCATGCGTTTTTTATGATGAGGAGGACAATCTCAAACTTTCCTACGGCTCATGGAGCGGTGGAATCTATCTCATCGACCTTGACGAGAATACAGGCTTGCGCGATTATACCGTCAATTACGCTGCCGTAAATGCAGGAACAGCCGATGTAACCAGCGACCCTTATTTTGGAAAGAAGATTGCCGGCGGCTGGTACGTTTCGGGCGAGGGCTCATATATCGAGCACATCGGAAAATATTATTATCTGTTCATGTCGTACGGTTTTTACAGTCCCGATGGCGGTTACGAAATGCGCGTATTCAGAGCGGAGAATCCCGAAGGACCGTATGTCGATACAAAGGGAACAAATGCCATTTTCTCAGGAAAGTACGAGATGAATTACGGCACAACGGCAAGCGGAGCGACAGGCAACCGTGGTGTTAAGCTGATGGGCAACTACAAATGGGACACAATGCCTGTTGCCGAGATTTCTCAAGGACATAATTCTGCCATGACCGACAAGGAGGGCAGAAGCTTCGTAATCTATCACACTAAATTCAACAACGGAACAGATGGACATTCTGTAAGAGTGCATCAGCTTTTCCAAAACGAGGACGGATGGCTCGTGGCTTCTCCATACGAGTTTGCAGGCGAGAAAGTTACGCAGAACGAAATCGAATCAAGCCAGTTGTATTCGAAATCAGAAATAGCTGGAACTTACCAGTTCATCGCACACAAATATAAGGTAAACTACAAGAACTTTGAAAATCAGACTCCTGTAAATATCATTCTAACCGAAGACGGAAAGATTGAGAGCAACGACGATTATAGTGGCTCGTGGAGTCTGAAGGAAGGCACATCTTTCATAACGCTTAATATCAACAATGTTATATATAAAGGTGTGCTCACTCGTCAGACAATAGACTATACCGATATAAGCGCGTTGTGCTTTACTGCCGTTTGCAGCAGCGGAGGCGTTGCCGGCACAACACAAGGACTCGAAATCTGGGGTTCTAAGGCTGAGGCTAAGGGCGCAATAAGTTATACGCTTAAAAATCTTAATATTCCGATTGCTGATGGCGCAACAGTCTGCGCAAATTTAGTTCTGCCATCAAAAGGAC
This sequence comes from Bacteroidaceae bacterium, assembly GCA_045111775.1. Taxonomy (GTDB): domain Bacteria; phylum Bacteroidota; class Bacteroidia; order Bacteroidales; family Bacteroidaceae; genus Ga6A1. The sequence continues at coordinate 4,950 of JBGUGY010000404.1, forward strand.
TGCTCGGCACAACAATCTCTTGGAAATCATCAAATGAGGATGTTCTGAAATCCGACGGAACAGCAGTCGCTAACGGAAAAACAAACCTCACACTTCTTATAAGTAAAGACGGAGAAACTTATTCGAAACAATATCAGGTTATTGTAGATTTTAATGTCCGAAAAAACTTTGCAGATGTCCTAGGCTATTATCGTTTCGAAGACGGTTTTGTCAATAGCGCAAATACATCTCAGACTGGTGTTGCCTCGGCTCAGGCAAGTGCAAGCAAGCCAAGCATCGTTAGCAACGCTGCTCGCCAGAGCAATGTCCTGAAACTGAATTTTGGCTACGATTCGGCATCTACATCAAACTATGTCGAGTTTCCAAATCCGCTTTATGACACGGATATCTCGAACGGAGTAACGGTTTCGATGTTTGTAAACAGAACGGCTGCTAATTCGTACGATGCTATCTGGGCGTTTAAGGACAACAAGGGCTCGGCTGGACGAATTTACATGACTCCTAACGTGTATCTCGGATATAACGGAACATACGGATATTACGATGTCAATCACCCAGATAAGGCAACAAACAGTCTGCTGGGCATAAACGAGTGGCATCTGCTCACTGCGACCTTTACCGACGACGGATTCTCAATCTACATTGACGGCGTTCTGAAATTTACGCGGAGCAACAATCTTGCATTTGCTTCAACATGTACCGACTTTAGGAATGCGAGAAACATCTTCTCCGAGTCTGATGTTTTCTATCTCGGCTACGGCTCGTGGTGGGGAACGGCTCCTGTTTTGATTGATGATGTGTGCATTTTCAACAAGACATTGAGTGATGAAGAAGTGGCGCAGTTGTATTCGATACAACAAAATGTAAAAAACGATTTAACAACCGATATTCGTCGGTTAAAAAACGATGAAAAAACGTTGAAAAATACAGAAATCTTTGATTTACAGGGATGTGAGGCTAAAAATCCGCAGAAGGGAATTTATATTGTAAATGGTCGTAAAGTTTTTATTTCTACTAAATAGAAACATTTTTCAACCGCTTTTTTATAGTAGAATTGTACATTTGCGGAGTTTAATATTGATACTATCACTAATAAGAATCTAATTTAATTAAATAGCATGAACAGCAAAACCATTATTAAAGGAACTATCTTGCCTGTGGCAATGATATGTTCGGCTTTGACGTTCAACCCACTCACTACCGTGGTGGCACATGCAGCTGAACAGGCTCAGCGTACGCATAACATCACAGGTACTGTTCTCGACGATCAGGGCGAGCCAATTATTGGTGCAACCATCGTTATCCTGAACGGTAGCAATCAAGGTACAATTACCGACCTTGACGGTAGGTTTAAGGTTAGCGTTAAACCGGGTACTAAGTTACAGATTTCGTATGTCGGTTATGATACTCAGACCGTTATTGCAAAAGACGGAATGAAGATTACACTGAAATCAAACACTGTTGATATGGAAGGTGTTGAGGTCGTAGCCTATGGTGTACAGAAGAAGGTTACGGTAACTGGTGCAATTTCGAGTGTTAAGTCAGAGGATCTTGTCCGCACATCTGTCGGTTCTGTAAACAATGTGCTTGGTGGACAGCTATCGGGCGTAACCACCGTTCAGTACTCAGGTGAGCCAGGTAGCGATGCCGCAGAAATCTTTGTTCGTGGTAAGGCAACATGGGGCGATGCTACACCTCTTATTCAGGTTGATGGTGTAGAGCGTTCGATGAACGATATCGACCCTAACGAAATAGAGAGTGTAACAGTTTTGAAGGATGCATCGGCAACAGCTGTATTTGGTGTGCGTGGTGCAAATGGTGTTGTGCTTATCACAACAAAACGTGGTAAGGAAGGAAAGGCAAAGATTTCTGTAAGTACTTCTTGGTCTGCACTTTCTCCTACAAAGATGGTTGAACAGGCAAGCTCATACGATTATGCATTGTTCTATAATCAGCAGTGTCAGAATGATGGCTTGCCAAATATGTTCAGT
>JBGUGY010000405.1:0-7491 GCA_045111775.1 Bacteroidaceae bacterium
TTGGTTGCGGTAGGGTCCATCTGGCGGATGATTTCAGAACATTCGGCAGCAAAATCGCGCGGCAGAGTGCGCTCGTTCTGCAAGCCCCACAGAACAAGCGACGGAGAATTGCGGCGTTCCTTAACCCACTGGCGCAGAAGTTGCTTGAAGTTGTTGCGGAAAGCCGGAGTGTCGTACCAGATGTGCGCGCTGAACTGCGGCCACCACACAATTCCGCGTTTGTCCCACTCGTGCTGATAGAGCAGGTTGTGCGGATGATGCGCATCGCGGAACGCATTGAATCCGAGGTCTGAAACCTGCTTCACGCGAGCCATGACCTGCTCGGGAGTGAAGGCGTGGCTCATTCCGAAGAGATGCTCGTATTCGCAAACTCCGTGAATAAAGACCGGCTTGCCGTTTATCATGAATCGTTTGTCGCCGTCCTTTCGGGTTAGCGGCCAGCTTATGGTGCGTACGCCAAACGTAGTGTTCTCCTCGTCGGCAGTCTTTCCGTTGCGTTTTACGAGGGTAACAACCTTGTATAAATAAGGCGAAACATCGCTCCAGAGCTGCGGATTGTCCAAAGTGCCTTTCTGCCTTACGGCTTTCGTCTCGCCGGGAGCAAGAACGACCTCGTCGGTTAGGCGCATCTTCTGAACGCCGTCGGCATTGCAAATCTTGCTTATCAGCTGGATTTTCTGCTCGACAGAGGAGTAATTCTTCACCTCGGTCTCGACAAAAATCTCTGCCGAAGAAGCCGATGCCTTGTCGGTGTTCCACACATGAACGCCAAACGGCTCAACTCTAACCTCGTCGGTTATCTCGATAACCACCGGGCGGAATATTCCGAGCGGCTGCGAGCCTTCGCTGAATCCCCATTCCGAAGAGCATCCGCCGCAAACCCAAGGCATGTCTTTTATTCCCGAAGGATGTTCTGCCAGAATCTCGATTGTGTTCTTTGCGCTCGATTTCAGGAATCTGCCTATTTCGAAAGTGTGAGTAACGCGTCCCATCGGCTTACGTTCGGCTACCTTAGAGCCGTTTACCGAAAGTGTTCCATAGCTGCCAACGCCTTCGAGACGAATGAATACGCGCTGGTTAGGCTTTATCTCGGGCACATCGACCTCGGTGCAGTAAACGGCAGAGCCGTGAAGATTGCCGTGAATCATCTGGCGCGCGCCTTCGTAAGTGTCCCAGTTATGCGGAACGCTCACCTTCTTCCACTCTTGCTTTTCGATTTTCTTTCCGTCGTTGTCGAGAAGGCAAGTATTCCAGTTGTCTTTCAGATTGATGACGGTTCTTCTGCCTTTGGCATCGGGCTCGGGAAAAGAAATGCGGCTTTTGCCCATAGGCTTGCTCGTTGCCACGGCTATTCCGCGCTGCTCGGCATTGTTTACGGCGCAATAGAAGTGATAAACCACGCCGTTATGCTTTATCACATAGCTCTTGTGAGCAAAAAGTTCGTCGTATGGCTTTGACGGATAAATCAGGTCGTCGCCCAGCCAGTCGTACCAATGAACAAGGTCGTAACTGCACGCAAAGGTGTTGTATGCCTTGTACGCTCTGGTTGGATTGAAAGCCGAGAAGTAGAACATGACATAGAGGTCGCCAATCTTCTTTATCTGCGCATCGCCGGTGATAGTTCCGCTGCTCTCGTGCGAGAACACGGGATTTCCGTCGAAACGCTTCCACTTCTTCATATCCTTGCTGAGGGCTATGCCGATGCGTTCGCCCTTCCACTTTGTCTCGGGATTGATTCCGCCGGCGTTGTAGTACATAACGAATGGCGCGCCGAGTTTCTTGCTCTTGTCGAAATAGATTGTACTCTTGTACTGCGTGAGGGTTTCCCACCACTGGGCATCGGCATCGTTGTACGAAAGCAGAGGCGTTGCGAGCGACTGCCATTCATCGCCCTTGGCAATCGGCTTTGATGTCCATGCCAAGCCGATAGAAAGCGGAGCATTAACGGCCTCGTAGCCTGTTCCTGAGCCGCCGATGTATGTCATCCAGTTCTTGCCCTTGTACTTGCCAAGCTCTTCGTTGCCTTCCCAGTCGGTGTTCAGAAGTCCGGGGAATCCGCCGCGCTGGTTGGCATCCCAAAAGCCGTCGCGATATTTCAGAATACAGCCAACGGTGCGCCATTCAAGCAGATTGTCGCTCTCGGCGAGCCATGTCTCATATCCGCGTCCGTCGGTTCCGCCCTTTCCGTTATATACGACGTATGTCATAAGCCACTTCTTTCCTTCGCGGAAAACAGTCGGGCAGTCAATCTTGTGTTTGTTGTCGGCAGGCGCAACAACCATTCCGTACTTGTACGGAGTCTTTACTTCTTCGTAGATTTGCACCATACGCTCTTGCGTAACAACCTGAGCGCGTGCAAAGGCTGTTACGAGAGCGGCGAGTATCAATGTTATAGTTAGCCTGTAATATTTCATCTGGATATTGTTTCTTTAATAGAATAGCCAGTCTACCGACTTTGCTCCGCCGTTCAATCCTACGTTGCGAGGCTCAAGTTCGTCGTTTGTCGCACCCAGAACCAAGAGGAAGCCGTTTGGCATATTCAGTTTGTGGTGTCCTGCACCGAAATGATAGGCATGAACGTTTACGAGCGGCATGTTAGCCAATCTTATTGAGTTCGAGAGATAAGGCTCTGCCTGACCGTACTCGTTGGCCGTTGCATCAATCTCGAGTTTCGGAGCCTGAGCGTATTTGTCCTGCTCGTCCTTGAAGTAGCCTACAAGAATCTTTACAGGCTTGTCGGTCTCGAACTCGATGGCTGTGAGCACGCTCGAATTGCGCTGGTCGTTGCAACTGAACTGAAGCGCGGTGAGTCCGTCGAGCTCAGGGGCTACAGCCTCAACTGCTGTATTAGGACGGTCGTTGAACAAATCTGTACCGACCTTCAAATCTACCTGCTTGTAACTGCTAATCCACTTGATGTCTGCCTTGTGCAGAGGCTTGTACTCCTTAGCCTTCACGTTTATCTCGCCCGACTCAACCTTCTTCAGATAATCGATATTCTTCTTGAAGTTGGCAAGCTCATTCTGATAATGAACCAGCATCTCGCTCCAATGCTTGTTCTTGCCGTTCTCGCCCGTGATTGGAATTCGGCGCATCGTTGTCTGCATACTGTTGGCATAGAGATAGCTGCCGTTTGTAAGGTTTACAAGATTCATGTAATACTCCAGACTCTTCTCAAACAGAGGCAGAGCCTTGTCGAGGTCGGCAATGCGATGTCCCCACTGATAGTCGAGCACGTGCTTGCAAGCCATAACCTTGTATGCGAATGAATATGCAAACTCACGATAGCAATGAATATCGTTCTTCAATCGCTCAAACTCGTCGCGGTTGGCAGAGATTGAGTTTACGTCGATGGCATCGATAGCCTTTACCGCCCTGTCGCCGTGAATCATCACCTGGTCGATGATGTCGAGAGGCAACTCGCCCTCGTGCGGAAGGAACTTCCATTCTTTCTCGACATACTCAATGAGTTTCTCGCCCTCAGGACCGCAACTCTCGTAGAATCCCGGATAAACCGTATATTTATAAGGATTTATAAGCTGACTTGCAAACATTCCGAGCAGCAGGCACTGGCGGTTTCCTTCGGTTATGCCGAAACGGCGCAACAACTTCGGAGCAATCTCGCCGCTCTGCTCAAACGCCTTGCGTATAAGGTCGGCATTGGCATCGGATGTGCCATAGAACGATGCAAGCTCACCGTCCCAATAATCGGCCTCGTCGCTGCGGTTGCGCTCAACCTTCCAAGCGTAGCGCGCCCATGCCTTGTACCACATCCAATCGCGATAGAGTTGTTCCTCGCGCTTGCCACCATCGAGTTTATCGGCAGTATAAGGATAATCCCAATACGATGCCTGCGGATAGAGATGAAGCGCGTTTGCTCCATGAACGGCATGCATTGCCGTAACTGCCCTCTGAATGAAATCGGGCGAACTCCAGCGGAACGGCTCAAGATTTGCAAGAATATGCACGTTGCTGATATGTATGCTTCCGAGGCTGCTCAAATCCTTGTGGATTTTTGACCACGGACCGCGCGGCTGATATGTTGTCAGGCTCTCGCCGTTGTACTTGTGCATGGTGTATAGATTCTTGTACAATGGCAAAGAAGCGTCCATAACCATCTTGCAGTCGGTATCGTGGGCACGGACAAGGATAGGCGGCTCGTCGGTGCGGCCAAGTTTCTTCAGTCCGTCCTTTACGCCTGGGATGATGGTCTTTGTAAACCACTCAACATCGTCGTCGTAGGTGTTCATTGCCTCGCCAAGGCATACAAGCAGACCTACGTTGCTGTATTTCTCAACAAAGGCGGCTATGCTCTTTCGGGTGTAGTCGCTAAGGAGCGGAGTAATCTGTCGGTTTCTGTCCTGAGTCTTAATCTTGTAATGCTCGGCAAACGGCTTTGAAACCAGTATGTTGTAGAACATCTGGATAACGAAGATGCCTCGCTTGTCGGCCTCATCGGTAATGAACTTGAAGATTTCTTCGTTCTTCTTGAATGTAGCGTCATCAACCTCAACGGCAAACGGATAGTCGGGCAGCTTTACGAGCGATGCAAACGGATGTCCGTTCCACAGATAAACGGAGTTCATCTTGTTGTGCACAAGCATGTCGAGATACTTGATCCACTGCTGCTTGTCGTACAGCCACGGAAAGAGTTCGGGCGTGTAAGGATATTCGTAAACCATTCTGCCCGGCAGAAGATAAGGCTTCTGAACACCGATGCACGTTCCGCGCAAAACCATCTCGGGAGCCTCGCTCTGATATGCCGGGAAGTTGAAGTTCTTCTTGGCAATGTAGTTGTCGGCCAGTTCAACGCAGCCGTATAGTGCTCCGCTGCCGTCGGCCCCGACAATGGTTGTTACACCTTTCGAAGATGTTATGCAGTAGCCTTCCTTCTTCAGCGAATCGGCTCCTTCCTTCAGCACAAAAACAAGGTTTCCGCCCTTCGAAACGGGCTTTTTAGGCACGCTTCTGAAGACAGAAACCTTTATTCCCTGCTTGGCAAGAGACGACTGCAACTGCCCGGCACCAAACTCAATACGGTTCGAAGCCGACTTGCCAAAATATATACTCGCACTTTTTTGTGCCTTGATACTTGATGAAAATAATACAAAAATGGTCGTCAGACCTACGATTTTACCTATATACCTCATTCAAAAATTAAAAAACAGTCAATAGTTAGTCAAAATTTCTCATTCAGGGGGTAAAGGTACAAATATTTTCAGAATATCAAGGAGAATCGTTTTTATTTTTTCACAAGAACGATTGTTGCGCCGTATGCTTTCGACCTTTTTTCCATGTATTTAAGGAAATCGTCTTTCTTCGAAATGTCGTGCTTTCCCTTTCGGCATTCCATGGCCGAGACAACCGTAACAACGTTGCCGTCGGGCACAGCCGAGAAACTGAAACTTCCGAATTCAGATTCTTCCTTTACAGGCATCGGCAATGCCTCAATCTTCATGTCGTCGGGGATTGAGATGCGTACCGTATCGCTGTAACTGTACGAACTGCCTATAACAATTGGCGACGTGCGTTCGTTGCGGAATCGCGGCACGCTGAACGACCTGAACGGATTGCAGCGGAGGAACATTCGGCTGCCGTTCATCTTGCCGTACACAACGGTCATGTCGCATTTTACAAGCAGATGCGGCTTCTCCTCTTCCGAGAAATCGTTTACAGCAACATCTGCAACGGTGGCATCGTCGAGGCTTATCCAACGGCGGACAACCTTTTTCTGCTCGCCTTTGTCCTCGCGCACCATGCCGAAGGTTCGGCTGTATCTTCTGCCAAAATGGTCGCAACTGAATGTCAGTTTTCCGCTGCCGTCGCTTCCAATCTTAACATCGGCGATAAGGGTCTCGTGGCTGTCGGCTGCTGAATAATCGGGCAGACGAACGATTTTTCCACCGTCTGGAGTAACGAGCAGACACTCGTGCCCGGCAAGCGACGAATGGATGAATCCGAGCGGAAGCTGCGGACAAGTACAGTCCATCAAGATGAACTTGTCGTCTGGACGGACGATATACAGGACAACGTGGTTTAGCTGGTGCATGTTAGGAAAATCCTTTAGCAGATTTTCGTCCTCGGTGCTTATCACCACCTGATACGACTTGATGCCGACTTGCTTTAGCAATGCCTGCATGTAGTTTGCCAATCCCTTGCAGTCGCCAAATCCGGTACGGCTTACCTCGGTTGCCGACATTGGCTGCCAGCCGCCCAAGCCGAGGCTGATGTTTACATATCTGGTTTTCTCGCCAAGATACTTGTAAAGAGCCTTTATCTTGTCCAAATCGGTCTTGCAGTTGGCAGTCAGCGAGTTCACCTTTGCTATTTCTTCCTTTGGCAGAACGTCGCGTCCCTCGGCAAGCTGCCAGTACCATTTTCCGAACTCCTCCCACGATTTCAGGCTTCCGGTTGAGCCTCCGATTGAGAACTCCGACGGCTCGGCTACAATCATCGGATAACGCATGTCATCGTCGTCGATATAGTCTTCATCTACAAGATGGCGATGCGCCGGGAAAGTCCACTTGTAAGTCTTGCCCTTCGCGGTTTCCTGAACGTCGCAGTTCATCTTCGACGGAGATTCGTATCTCAAGACCTCGACTTTTGGCGATGCCGTAATCTGATAAGTTGCCTTCTGCATAGACTGATGACTGAACTTCATCGGGGTGAAGACGGGAAAATCGATGTATCCTCCGCGCGACTTCTCTGTCCATTCATATTCTATTGTAAAAGGATACGACAAAACATCGCAGTCGTAGTAATAATGCACGTTGTCCGACGCCAGATTAGACGACACGGCTGTTGTGCGCAAATCCTTCTGCTTTATTTTCTGGATTACGTTTCCCTGAGCATCGTATGCCTTTCCGGAGAACGACGAAAGAAACGAGAACTTGTCATAAACACGGTGCCATCCGCTATGGTCGAGTCCCTTCTTGTTAAGAATCGTAACCACCCGGCGGAAGTGAACCGCAGACTCGTTCCGCGCCGAAGCATCTACATCAACATCATAGCTCCGCACCACCGAGAAAGCGTTTTTCTTCAGCGAGTCGGGAATGCTCTGCACATCATACTGCACTTGCGCACAAAGCACCGCCGGCACAGCAAATGCCAGCAGCGCTAGTGCGAAAATATTTTTCTTCTTCATCTGCGTTACGCTTTCTTTTTTAAGACAATCTTCAGGGAATTTATGTCGAGCAGGTCGGTCCAGAATTTCTGAAGTTCGGCATAGTCGGTTGCAAGAATGAACGAGTTGTTCACGTTGAAGTCGTAGACCGTCGTAATGAGTCGTCCCTGCTGCTTTATGTCGATTTTCGCCTCCAGCTCGCCGTCCTTGAAAGAAAGATACTTTCCTGCCGGAATCTCTTCTATTTCATAATCCTCGGGGATAAGGATGCTCGACTTAATCTCGGTGTTCTGCAAGTTGCTGAACTCTACAGGCATATCGCGAGTTGGGTTTATGAAGTAGTTCTTGCGCTCGTCGGCAAACACCAT
>JBGUGY010000406.1:0-3207 GCA_045111775.1 Bacteroidaceae bacterium
ATGAGCCGTGCCGAGGGCGTCTTGATGTTCGGTCTGACCGATGCCCATGCTGCCGGCGCACTGGCAATGGTTATGGTGGGCACTAAGCTCGAGATTGCGCCTGGCGAGTATCTGATGAACCATTCGGTGCTTAACGGCGTGGTTATGATAATTCTGTTCTCGTGCATCATCAGTTCTATTGCAACCGAGCATGGGGCGGCAAAACTGGCTCACGAGGCTCAGGAGAATCCTGTTAAGCATGAGGGCGACGACGAGAAGATTCTTGTTCCGCTATACAATCCTTACACCATGCAGGACCTTGTGTCGGTGGCTATGCTGATGCGTAATGCCAAACTCGGTCGCGGACTGATAGGACTGAACGTGGTTATTGACGATGAACATGCCGATGCGCGCAAGCAGTTCGGCGAGCAGATGCTCGACAAGGCGGTTAAGATTGCTGCCGCGTCGGATGTGCGTATGCAGACGCAGAACAGACTTGGCACAAACGTGGCATCGGCAATTCTTCATGCCATGAAGGAACTCGATGCTTCGGAGATTGTGATGGGTATGCATCATCAGAAGAGTAACATGCTCGACTCGTTCTACGGAACGATAACTCAGAGTCTGCTCACGGGAATGTCGCGCCAGCTTACCATCGCCAAGCTCATCATTCCGTCTAACACGCTCAGACGAATAATCGTGGCTGTTCCGCCAAAGGCTGAGTTCGAGAAGGGCTTTCACAGATGGATGTCGCGCATTGCAAGGATGGGCGCGCAACTCGGATGCCGCGTAAACTTCCATGCCACGAAAGAGACGCTTCCTTTCATCGAAGGATACATAAAGAAGAATCATAAGGATGTGCGTGCGGAGTTTATTCTGCTCGACAGCTGGGACAATCTTATCCTGCTAACCGGCGAGGTAAACTATGACCATCTGCTTGTCATCGTTTCGTCGCGCCGCGGCTCGATAAGCTACCGCCAGTCGTTCGAGGAACTTCCGACGCTTATAAACAAATATTTTGCAAATAACAGTTTGCTGTTGTTATTCCCCGACCAGACGGGCGAGGACGAAGACCTCATCTCGTTCATCGAGCCGGTTAAGTCGGACAAGGCGGCTACATGGTCGCCAACAGGCTGGATTTCAAGAGCAATGAAAATGCATTTGAATAATGATTGAAGTTAAAGGATTGACAAAGAGCTTTGGCTCGTTGCAGGTGCTTAAAGGCATTGATTTGAAAGTAGAGAAGGGCGAGGTGGTGAGCATCGTTGGTCCGAGCGGCGCAGGAAAGACAACGCTGCTCCAGATTATGGGAACACTCGACAACCCCGATAGTGGCAGCATCGTTATAAACGGAACGGACATAAGAACGTTGAACCAGAAGAAATTGGCGGCATTCCGCAATCAGCATATCGGATTCGTGTTTCAGTTTCATCAGCTTCTGCCAGAGTTTACGGCTCTCGAGAACGTGATGATTCCGGCGTTCATAGCTGGCAAGCACGGCAAGGACACAAAGGCGCGCGCCGAGGAACTGCTTGGCTTCATGGGGCTGAGCGAGCGAATGAACCACAAGCCTAACGAACTCTCGGGCGGAGAGAAACAGCGCGTGGCGGTGGCTCGCGCATTGATGAACAATCCGGCGGTGGTCTTTGCCGACGAGCCTTCGGGAAGCCTCGACAGCAAGAACAAGCAGGAGCTGCATCAGCTTTTCTTCGACCTTCGCGACAAGTTCGGGCAGACGTTCGTAATCGTCACTCACGACGAGGAACTGGCTCGCCTTACCGACCGCACCATTCAGATGAGAGACGGACTGATAATTCAGCCTGTGCAAGCCGAGGAAATCAGTCCTGAGACCGAAAATAACGATAAAAATGAACAAGTAAACGATTAAAGATTATGGCACACGTTAAAATAGGAAACTACAATCAGCTTGAGGTTGTCAAGACGGTAGATTTCGGCGTTTATCTCGACGGACACGACGATGGCGAAATCCTGCTGCCAACCCGATACGTTCCCGAAGACTGTCAGGTGGGCGACATGCTCAACGTCTTCATCTATCTCGACCAAGAAGAACGCTTGATTGCCACAACACTCGAACCGCTGGTTAAGGTGGGCGAGTTTGCATATCTCGAGGTGGCTTGGGTAAACCAGTTCGGAGCGTTCCTCGACTGGGGCTTGATGAAGGACCTCTTCGTGCCTTTCCGCGAGCAGAAAATGAAGATGCTGAAGGGACACAAGTACGTTATCCATTGCCACATAGACGAGGACAGCTATCGCATAATGGCATCGGCAAAAATCGAGAAATTCCTTTCTGACGAGATGCCCGACTATAATCCCGGCGACGAGGTTGAGGTGCTTGTCTATCAGAAGACAGACCTCGGCTTTAAGGTAATTGTCGAGAACAAGTTCAGCGGAATGTTGTACCAGAACGAGTTGTTCCAGTATGTTCACAGCGGCGACCGCCTCACGGCTTTCGTAAAGCAGGTGCGTCCTGATGGCAAGATTGACCTGAAACTTCAGAACAACGGCAGGGCGCAGATAAGCGAGTTCTCGAGCACTCTGCTCGAATACATAAAGGCGCACGACGGTCATTGCCGTTTCCACGACAAGAGCTCGACCGACGAGATTTACAACGAGTTTGAAGTAAGCAAGAAGGTTTTCAAGAAGGCTGTGGGCGATTTGTACAAGCAGCATCTCATCGTCCTTAAAGGCGACGACGGAATCTATCTGGCATAAGGCAATAAAAGAGAAAGCCGCATGAACTTTTTTCTGGTTCATGCGGCTTTTTTTATGAAAAATCTCGGATGGACATCGTTTTTTCCGACAACCACCCGAGATAATGAAAATTATTGCGAATACGATATTGATGCTCTCTTATTTTACCTGCGCGCAGAAGCCTGCCTTAATCTTCTTGCGGGTGTGGGCGTAGTATCCCATTGTAAGCAGCAGGAAAGGCACGATGATAAGCGCGCGTATGTCTGCCATCTTAGCCGAGCACATTGTTATGTAAAGCATTGCAAGCAGCACGAGCGAAGCCATTACCTTAATGTGCTTTACCAGCATCTTGGTGTTGTTCTCGCTCTCTTCGATGCGTGGAAGAGTGCTCAGCTTGTACGGATTCCGTTCGTAGTATTTGAAGATTGCCAATATTATGACCGAAATCATAGGTAGCAGAATGATGAGGTTTTCAGTTCCCTGACTCGTAAGGTTGCCGCTGATGTCCCAGTGCAG
>JBGUGY010000407.1:0-4162 GCA_045111775.1 Bacteroidaceae bacterium
GCTATATGCTTATGCCTACAAAAATAGGTATAGCCGTTTCTTATATTCTTAAATAATGTGGAGGACTTTGGTATGAGAAGAATTTACGGAATAAGCTTTATTCTTTTTGCAATGCTTTTGATTGCAGTCCCGTCAAAGGCTCAGTATAAGCGCATTACGGGTAGAGTCCTCGAAAAACAGTTTGGTAACAACAAACCAAAGCCTTTCGAAGAAGAAGTAAGAGTGTTGGGTTACAACACCGTTTCGGCCGCCAAGAAGGATAAGGCGATGATTGACAAGAACAGTTCGTTCATGCTCGATGCCGATGCCGAGACCGTTGCCGATGAAAACGGTTATTACTCAATCGATATCGCTCCAACAGGTGCGTTGATTGTTATCGTTGGTACAACAAACGAGTTGCGAGAAATCAAAAAGCGACTTGAGCACAACTTCGTGATAGAAGGCGGTATTGCCTTGAAGAATACAGTCGTAACGGCAAAGGCAAAGGTTGCAACCGTCGATTCTATGGAGGTTATCGATACTGGTTCAACCATCGAGTGTAGTTCAATTCTTACAATTCCAGAGAATATCGGACGCGATTTTGCACGATGTGTATTCCAACCGTTCGTAATCGACTGTCAGACAGGCGATACAATCGAGTATCGTCAGCCAAGAGTTTACGACGGAAAAGACTATGCCTTGACTCAAGACCGCCGAATGTTCTACGATATGAACAACGATATTCTGAAGCCATACATTCAGAGCGACCCTCTGACATCGGGCTTGTTGCAGATTCGTTGGTCCGATTCTATTAAGAAGCGTAACCTGAAGCACAGCTACACCTGTATGGCCGGCTTGATGGTTGCCGATTATAATAATGTGTATTACAAAGATGAGAAGCAGGTTTCGTCTTGTCTTGCACGTCGTCCGTTCCAGTTCTTGGAGTTTTCAACAGGCTGGTTCGAACTCGACCCTATGCAATACAAGGAGAATCCGAGAGCCGAGCTTCGTGATGGTGCGGAAAACATCTCGCTGTCGTTCGTTGTCGGCAAGGCAGAACTCGACCCGAATCCGGAGAATGCCGAGGAACTTGAGCGACTGAACAAGAAACTTCAGGATATCGACCAGAGCGGCGATTATCAGCTTAAGCGAATTGCACTTACTGGTTACGCATCTCCTGATGGTTTGTACGACAAGAACTACAAACTTGCTCAGCAGCGTTCGGAACTTGCTAAGTCGCTTATTTCAAGAAACTTCAAGCGCGAGATTTTCATTTATAGCAACAAACCTGTTGTAGTCGGCTGGAATGTTGTGGTTGACTCTCTTAAAGCCAAAGGCTTGACAGAAGAAGCCGAGACTGTTGATGCTATAATCAAGGCAAACAAGATTATTGACAGACAGACGGCTCAGATTCAGAAACTGAAATTCTATGCAACGGCAATCGCGCCGATACTTCCAAAACTGCGTATCTTCAAGTGCGAGTACGCATATCAGACAACCAGAGCGTTGGAGCCAGAGCAGATTCTCGACAACTATCTGCATAACCCTGATTTTCAGGAGGGCGGAAAGAAGATGCTGTCGCACTACGACTATTGGCATCTGTTCAATATGATAACCGACCCTATTGAGTCGGAAAAACTCTATAAGCGTGCTTTCTACGAAAGTAAGAAGAACGAGGCTCGACCTTGGGTTTATGCTGCTAACAAGCTTGTTGTTTCGTACTTGAAGCGCGACACGATGGATTTGGAAGTACTTCGTCCGTTCGTAGACATCAATGTTCCTCATGTGAACGTTGAGCGAAGAACTTTTGCCGGTCACAAGTATTATGTGAATATCGACAGGGTTGTGGCAAACCAGATTACTGAGTATTACAAGGCTGAGCACAACGATACGGCTTACTATCTGGCAAAGATGCTCCCTGATGTTGAGGAATTCCGCGAGATTCGTAGTTTCTCTATCGTAAAGGGAACGATGTTCAAGAAGAACAAGACTCCGGAACAGAAAGAGGAGTTGGCAAAGGCAATCGAGGTGGTTCAGAACTCATCGCCAATAAACAAGGCGGTTATCCAGATTGCACAGAACAGAAACAAGGAGGCGGCAGAGACAGTCGCTTCGCTTAACGATGAAGATCCAAGAAAGTGGTATATGAAGGCGGTACTCGATTCGCGCGACATGGACTTCGTTGCTGGAGCAACAGATCTTGACCATTGCTTCCAGCTTGACAAGAAGTACATTGTGATTATGGAAAACGATGGCGACATATCCGACGATGTTAAGGAGATGTGGCAGGATATGTACGGTAGTGCGATGAGCGAGTAGTAACTGAAAAGAGATTGTTAGAATGATGAAATCTATAGTAAAAATACTTATAATAGGTGTTTCCATAATAACCCCGCTGGCAGGTTTTGCACAGGAGAAGCGCGATACGATTTCGGGCTTCAACGCCATGGACTATCTGCTTCAGAATAGATTCAGAAACACCGGATACCCATTTAAGAATAAATCGATTCTCGAT
Source organism: Bacteroidaceae bacterium (assembly GCA_045111775.1). Lineage (GTDB taxonomy): Bacteria > Bacteroidota > Bacteroidia > Bacteroidales > Bacteroidaceae > Ga6A1. The sequence continues at coordinate 2,495 of JBGUGY010000407.1, forward strand.
CATACTTACATGCAGGTGGGTGTCGGCGCAAGCTATATCATGCCAGTCGAGAACATCCGATACGGCATGATAAAGAACGTGCATTTTGCTTTGGGTAAGGACTTCTCTCCATACAACTCTTTTCGAATTGGAGTTGACTACGGAGCCGGACACCGTTCGCTTACACATCAGGAACTTCGACTGCTCACCGGAAGCCTTGACTATGTATTCAATCTTACGTCATATATCTACGGATATAATCCGATGCGTAGCTTCGAGATTATGCCAACGTTCGGAGTGGGCTACACACGTTCTTCGTATCTCGGATATACCGACAAGGCTTACGACATTCATGTTGCGTCTCAGTTGAGGTTTGCTGCCGGAAAGGATGCGTTTATCAGCATCGAGCCGCGTGTAACGCTGATTACCGACCAGATGGACCATTCGGGAACGGTAAACTGGCACGGAATTGACATGATTGCCGGCGGACTCGTTAATTATACTTACTACTTCAAGCCGTTGATTGACGACAAGACGAAGATGAAGAATGTCGATTTCAGTCACAACTACTTCGTCGGAACATCGATGGGTATGCAGGTTCAGAATATCTCGGGAATGAATCTGCTCGAGACATCGGGTGCAACATACGGATTGTCGTTCGGTAAGTTGTATGAGAACGGACTTGGTTTCAGATTCTCTACCGATTTTGCAACGAACAACTATCGCCAGCTCGATTACAACAGTTATAAGATTCGTACAACAGAGCATTACATCGATCTTCGTGCCGAGGTTTTGGTTAATCCGGTAGCCTTCTTCGTGAAGAAATCTTCGGAGAAACTCTTTGGTACAAACGTTGCGCTTGGTGCTGCATTCGGTCGTATGCACAAGTACGATTACGAAGGAAAGTCAAGTTTCAACTACTTTGGATATACAACAGGCTTGCAGGGCTGGGTTAGAATGCAGAAGGGACTGAAACTCTTTGTGGAGCCTCGTGCCATGTTTGTTGTAGACTATTACACGCCTAACGAGATTTCTACGAGATTCGAAAAGAAGACAAATGTCTTGTACGATTTCGACATGGGTTTGAACATGGAGTACGGCTCAAAGGAAACTCGTAACGAGAACCGAAAGAACAGTTTCGACAAGCGCGGATTCGTTCAGCTTGGCGCAGGAATTGGCAATTATTTCTGGAACAAAAATTACAATGCCGGAGGTAGCGACATTGATGCAAATCTTAGCTTTGCATACGGATATCGTTTCTCTCAACTCCACGGATTCAAGGCTGTGTTGAGTGCCAATCGCTTGGCATTCAATCAGAAATATCCAGAGTCAATATGGAAGCGCGACGGATATTTCGCTTCGCTGTCTGTAAACTATATGTTCAACATGCTGAATGCCCTTCAGCTTTATGATCCGAACCGCAGATTCGATGTCGATGTCTACGGAGGTCCGGTTGCGGCATACATTGGATACGATAGAATAAAGAGACTTTATGCCGACGATAAGTACGGCAAAGGTCTGCATAATACAAAGGATAAGAGATTTGCCTTTGGCGGTCAGATAGGCTTGCAGTTGAAGTACGCCCTTTCCGACCAGTTCGGACTCTTTGTTGCTCCTGAGGCGATGCTTATTGCCAAGAACAGCGACAACACGATTTTCTCTCAGAACATAAACAATATCTTCCGAGTA
>JBGUGY010000408.1:0-9422 GCA_045111775.1 Bacteroidaceae bacterium
TAGAAAGTAAATTCAGCGTTTATACCGACAGAGAGCACAGAGCCGTTGCCGGATTGTCGATGGGCGGCGGACAGTCGCTTAACTTCGGACTCGGTCACATGGATACATTTGCCTATGTTGGCGGATTTTCTTCAGCACCAAACACAAAGATGCCCGAGCAGCTTATTCCTGATGTAGCAAAGACAAAGAAGGAGAACAAACTTTTGTGGATGGTATGCGGAAATGAAGACGGTTTGATGTTCAACAGTTCGCGCCTGAAGAATTTCTGCGAAAAGAACGGAGTTCCATGCACGCTTATAGAATATCCCGGAGGAAAGCACGATTTTGTTGTTTGGAAATACGGACTTTACAATTTTGCACAGCTTATATTTTAAATAAAAAAACGGGGAATGAAAATTAACTCATTCCTCGTTTTTTATTATTTGTTTTCGTTCTCTGCAATGAATTTCAGCAGGCGCTCAACGGCCTCTTCTTCAGGAATGTTTTTCTCAATACATTCTTTCTTTTTGTAGAGCGAAATTTTTCCTCTGCCTGCGCCAACATATCCATAGTCGGCATCTGCCATCTCGCCCGGACCGTTAACGATGCAGCCCATAATTCCAATCTTCAAGCCTTTTAGGTGAGATGTTGCAGCCTTTATTTTGGCTATTGTTTCTTCGAGATTATAGAGCGTTCTTCCGCAGCCCGGACACGAAATGTATTCGGTCTTACTGGTTCTGAGGCGTGCAGCCTGAAGAATGCCGAATGCCGTGGCATCAACATCATCTGCCGATAGATTGCCAAGATTTAGAAGCATTATTCCGTCGGTAAAACCATCGAACAGAAGTGCGCTCATATCGGCAGCACTTTCGAGTTGAAAATCGCCCTTCTCTTCCTTACTCTTGTTGTAATGCTGGAAGAAAACTATTGGATTCTGCAAGCCTTCGCTCATAAGTTGGTGGGCAAGAGCGCGATGTTCGCCAATGCGGTTTTGGTGATTGCTCTGTGAGATTACCACTACTTCCGGGTGATATTTAAGACAAGCGATAGCCTCGTCGGTGCAAGCCATGTAAGGCAAGAATAAGAATTTAAGCGGTGCCTGACATGCACTTATGTAAAGCAACTGGTCGTAACGGAATACTGGCCATGTGTTAGCCTCGCCGTCCCATCTGTCGGCATCTACGATATAATCCTTGGCTATGCGCTTTTCTGGTGCAGGCAGATTTTGTCCGCAGTAAACATAGTCTGGAGTGAAATCGGCATTGGCAACCGAAGTGCGCTTTCCTTCAATGTCGGCAGCAATAACTACCGGCTGATTGTCTCCGCCAATGTTGCGGACAGCTTTTGTTGCGCGGCGCGATGGCTTTGTAAAGTTGAAGTTTTTGTCGGCAATTCCCGGAATGTACTGATGTCCTGCTCTCTTGCCGATGTATTCAATAAGATGCTTAGCCACAGGAATTTCAGCTTCGGGAGCCTCGCTCAGCGAAACTCTTATAGTGTCGCCGATGCCATCGGATAGCAGCGCGCCAATTCCAACGGCACTCTTAATTCGGCCGTCCTCACCGTCGCCAGCTTCGGTAACTCCAAGATGTAGAGGAAATTTCATATTCTCCTTCTGCATAACCTCGACCAAAAGACGCATGCTCTGCACCATAACGACGGTATTGCTCGCCTTTATAGAGATAACCACATCGTTGAAATTCTCCTTTACGCAGATGCGAAGAAACTCCATGCAGCTTTCAACGATGCCTTCGGGAGTATCGCCATAGTGGCTCATTATTCTGTGGGAAAGCGAGCCGTGGTTAACGCCAATTCTGATGGCTGTGTGATTCTCCTTACATATATTAAGGAAAGGAATGAACTTTTCCTCAATCTTCTTTAGTTCCTGAGCGTATTCCTCTTCGGTGTATTCAAGATGCTTGAATGTGCGGGCGGCATCTACGTAGTTGCCCGGATTTACTCTCACTTTCTCGGCATAGAGAGCAGCCACGTCGGCAACGTGAGGATTAAAGTGAACATCGGCTACCAAAGGCTGATTATAGCCCTGTGCACGCAGTTTTGCATTGATATTCTTTAGATTTTCAGCCTCTCTAACGCCCTGAGTTGTAAGGCGGACAAGTTCGCCGCCGGCATCGATAATGCGCTTGCTCTGCTCAACGCAGGCATCGGTATCCATAGTAGACGTGTTTGTCATGCTCTGAATCCTTACGGGATTTCCGGCACCCAGACACGTGTTTCCTATGTGAACCTCTACAGATTCTCTTCGCGAGTAGTTAAAAAAATCTGTTTCCATTTAGTTACACTTGAACTTATATTTTATTTCGCTCAACTCCTTGTTGGCATTTACAATTTTCTGCTTCAGGCCTTCTTTGTATTCGGCAAGATTCTTCGCAAGATTTTCGTCGGAAAGCGCAAGCATCTCGGCTGCCAGAATTGCAGCGTTCTGTGCTCCGTTCACACCGACGGTAGCCACCGGAATGCCCGGAGGCATCTGAATGATGCTGAGCATTGCGTCGAGTCCGTCGAGCATACCTTTGATTGGAACGCCGATAACCGGAAGGGTAGTGCTTGCCGCAATAACTCCAGGAAGAGCTGCCGCCATTCCTGCGCCGGCAATGATAATCTTTACGCCGCGACTCTTGGCATTTCGTGCAAACTCCTCAACCTCGTTTGGAGTGCGGTGAGCCGAAAGAGCGTTCATCTCGAAAGGAATCTGCATCTCTTCCAAGAATTTTGCAGCCTTCTCCATAACCGGAAGGTCGGAAGTGCTGCCCATTATAATACTTACAATTGCATTCATATTTATTAAATTAACGTATATTTATAGATTATACAAAAAGCACTGAAAAATCCCACAAAGAAGCCTACGATAATTTGTCCGAGCGAGTGCTGGCGCAGAATCATTCGGCTTGTGCCCAACATTCCGGCGAATATTATTGCACAGCACATCCACCATGTCATGTTGTACTCGAACGACATGCTGAGCGGAATCAATCCGCCAATCAGTCCGCCGATGCCTGCCATGTGTGTGCTGATTTTCCACCAGAGGTTAATGGTTATGCAGATAACGAGAACTATCAGCCCGGCCATTATTATAGCACTCAGGAATCGTGGCATTGCCAAGCTGTACATAAGATAAAGGCATGCAATATAGCATGTTATGGTAAGCAGATATGGTACAACACGGTTTTCGCGCTTGCTTGCTTGTCTTAGAGTCCAGCCGTTCATCTTTCGGTAAAGAAGAATGGCAAATTTTGGAAGAATGATTGTAAAGCTTGCAACCATGCCGAGCACCACAAGGCGGAAACCCAATGTAAGCAGGCTGAGATAGCTGAAGGTGAATAGAATTGCAAAAGCCAGCAATGGCACACACAAAGGTGTGAACATTGTAGACACTAATTTTGCTGTTGTGATTAAGTGTTTATCGCTCATCATCTTTTTATGTTTTTTCGTACGCTGGCAATAGGATAGCCCAGCTGTGTACGGTGTTTTGCCACAGTGCGTCGGGCAAGAACTATGCCCTTTTCCTTTAATTTCTCAACAATCTCCTCGTCCTTGTACGGATTTTTGGTATTTTCGTTGTCTATTATTTCCTTTATTGCACTGAATACATCCTGGATAGTCTTACTTTCGTTGTCGTTGGATGTATAAGTGCGTGAATAAAAGTATTTAAGCGGAAGAATCTGACCATCGAGCGTTTCTACAAACCTAATGTTGCTTACTCTCGAAACGGTTGATATGTCGAGATTTGCGAGTTTTGCCACATCTTCCAGAATCATCGGCTTCAGCTTCGTTTCGTCGCATTCTACGAAGAAATCTTTCTGAAGGTCGAAGATTGCCTTCATTGTCTTGTATAGAGTGAGTTCTCTCTGCCTAAGCATCTCGATGAGGTTGCGCGCGTTCTCAATTTTCTGCTTTTTGTTGTTAAGCCATTGCTTGTCCTGCTTGCTCTTGTCCTTCTTTTCCTCGATGTACTTAATTTCTCTCTGAACCTCGGGATTAAGTTGAACCTGCGGAATGTGACTGTCGTTAAGCACAACGTAAACTTCGCCTTCTGAGTTTTCTTTTATTATGAAATCGGGCTCGGCAAGGGCGCTTCCGTGGTCGGCAAGTCCTTCTTCAGAACTTAGCGGAGCAGGAATGAAGCGCGTGATGTGCTGTCTGATTTTGTTACGCATTTCGTCGTCAATCTTGAGGCGTTGCTGAATGATGTCCCATCGCTGATGCAGAAAATCGTCGTACATCTTTTCGAATATTGCGATGATGTTTTTTCGCAGAGATTCTTTCTCGGCGGTGTCGGCATGCATTCGCTGCGCCTGAATAAGCAGACTTTCCTGGTAGCTCCGTGCACCAACTCCGGCTGGGTCGAACTCTTGAAGAGTCTCAATCATGTCGAGAATATCGTCTTCCGAAGCATTTATGTTCTGCTCAACATTCAGTTCGTACGATAGTTTGTTGAGCGGTGTTAGCAGAAGTCCGTTATTCTCGAGCGAGCCGATGATGTATCGCAGAATTGTGCTTTCTTTCTCAGTCAGATTGTATTCGCCCATCTGCTCAACGAGGAGGTCTATTTTTGAGTTCTCGTTGTCGGGCTCAGAGCGGTACGAACTCTTTTCCGAGTCGCCCGTCGTTCCCTTCGACAGCGGTTCGCCGTCATCGTCCTTCATGTATTCGTCAACGATGTCGTCTTTCTCCTTTATATCCTCGCTAACCGTGTCGCCGTAGTTGTCGGGCACATTGTCGTTATCATTCTGATTACAAAGAGCTTCGTTTTCATCAACAGCATTCTTCACCCACTCTTCCATACCAGCCGATGGTATTTCAAGAAGGTGGGCGAACTGAATCTGCTGAGGGCTGAGAATCGTAGTCTGTTTCTGTACCAGCCCTTGCCTTATTTCTGCTCCTTGTTTCATACAATGTGCAAAGATAGTGCAATTTTTAGTAATTGAAACTACTGCCGCCTAAGAATTCTCTCAGAAGTGATGTAGGAGGAAGGTTTTTGCCTTCGATGCTTCGGATGTTAAGCAAGAATCTGAAAAGGCGGAACGCATCGGCATACTCAGGAGAGTTTTCTGGCACGTTGATGAGCGCAGGAATAGCCTGATTGCGGATTACGGCAAGCTCGAACAGAAGCGCGCTGTTGAACATGGCATCGGCATTCTCCTGATAAGGGAAAATCCACTTGTCCTCGCCGGCTCTTACGCTCGGCCAGCGGCGTATTGTCTCCTGAGCCGGACAGCCGCGATATTTTGTGTCGCGGATGATGCGGCGTAGCAGACGGTTGTCGGTCGTTGGAATATAGTTGTGCTCGTCGAGCAGAATTGATGTCAGGGCAGACACATATACGCGGAACTTGTTCTCCTCTGGAATCTGCGATGTCAGTTCGGGATTAAGTCCGTGTATTCCTTCAAGCACGAGGATGTTGTTCTCGTTCATCTTTATTTTCTTGCCTTTGAATTCACGCTCACCCCTCTCGAAATTGTATGTCGGAATCTCAATCTCCTTGCCGTCAATAAGTTCTTGCAACTGTTTGTTAAAGAAAGGCAGGTCGAGTGCGTAGAGCGATTCAAAGTCGTAATCGCCTTTCTCATCCTTCGGAGTCTGCTCGCGGTTTACGAAGTAGTCGTCGAGCGATATTGCGATAGGGATTATTCCGTTTACTGCCAACTGTACGCTCAGACGCTTGCTGAATGTCGTCTTTCCGCTTGATGACGGACCGGCGATGAGGATAACTTTAACGTTTCCGCGAGCAACAATCTGGTCGGCAATCAGCGAGATTTTCTTTTCCTGAATAGCCTCGCTCACGGTTATAAGCTGACTTGTAAAGCCCTGTTCGCAGGCTATGTTAAAATCGCCAATCGTGCTGATGTTGAATATTTCCTGTCTTTCGTGATGCTCTTTGAATAGTTTGAACATCTTGTCCTGTCTGATGATGTTTGGCAGCTTGCTCGGATTCTTTGGGTCTGGAGTGCGCACAAGCAGTCCGTCGTAGTACGAATCGATTGCAAAAAGATTCACCATTCCGGTTGTAGGCAGAAGTGAGCCGTAGTAGAAATCAACATAGTTGCCCAGCTTGTGATAGGCTGACATAACGCTCTTTATTGATTTCAGAAGCTTTACCTTGCTCATCAGTCCGCGTTCCTCGAAGAGTCTTATAGCCTCTTCTGTAGTACATTCTATGCGCTCGATAGGAATGTTGGCATCGATAACTTTCTGCATCTCGGTGCGGATTGTGGCGATGTCGTCTTCGGTAATGGCACGGCCGATTACCAGTCGGCAGTAAATTCCTTTCGAAACAGGATTTTCAATAATTATACGTCCGTCTGGAAAAATATCCGAAACAACCTTGCACAGAATCATCAGCACGGTGCGAGTGTATGTACGCAGAGCCGAAGGATTTGTAAGGTCGAGAAACCTTACGAGTTTGTCTTTGTAACACTCGTAAACAAGCGATTTCTCCTTGTTGTTAACTATGGCACTTATTGGTCCGTATTCCATCTTCAGACCAGTTGCCTTGTATATGTCCATCAGATTGCTGCAAATCGGAACTTCGAAAGTTTTGCCGTTATTAACGCAGTGGATTTTAATATTACGGTTCATCAATAAAATGGTTTTATTCTTTAGTTTTCAAATTTTGCGAGTGAAATTATAAAATAAAATTGAAAATTGCACTATCTTTGCCGAGATTTTTTTGTATGAACAGTCTAAATCCTAACATAGAAACCGACAGTCTGACTGGCGCACATCATTTGGAGCGCCTCGATTCGGCTGAGCTTGCATACATAAAGGCTATGCAAGACAGGGCTTATCGCGACAGTATGGCAAACCTGCCGTCGTCGGGTCCGCTGATTAACATTGTCGAGAAGCACGATTCTATTCAGAATCTGCACGTTCAGGTAGGAAAACTGAAGACTTATTACAAAGACAACTACTTCTCAAACAGCGAGTTTTATACCGAGGCAAAGGCTTCGAACATCGACGGAATGTCGGGCGACCCTGTGCACTATCATCTTATGGCAGACGATGCCATAACGACCATCGTTCTGATGTGCTTCTTCCTCTTGTCGCTCGTTTTTGCCAGCGGAAAGCGTTTTCTGCTTCAGCAGATAAAGGAGTTTAATGTTGTGAGAGAGAGGTCGAGCATCTTCTCTATCCACAGCGGTTCGGAACTCCGATTCCAGATGTTCCTTACCTGTCAGACGATATTCATTCTTGCGGTTCTGTTCTTCGACTACACGATGGACACTTTTCCCGAGGTGTTTCAGAATACATCGCCATACGTTCTTCTTGGTATTAACACGGGAGTATGCATTGCGTATTTCTTCTTCAAGTTCTCAATCTACTCGTTTGTTAACTGGGTATTTTTTGAGCGTCAGAGACGAAGGATATGGCTTGAGTCGTACTGGCTCGTAGTGTCGTTGGCAGGACTCGTAATGTTCCCGCTCCTGCTTCTGATTGTGTATTTCGACCTTTCGATTAAAAATGCATTTATATACCTGTCGGTAAGCTGGATTTTATCCAAACTGATGCTGTTTTACAAGGCTTATAGCATCTTTTTTAGCAAAAAAGGCGGTATTTTGTATTTAATTATGTACTTTTGCGCACTCGAACTGATGCCGGCTGCCTTTTTGTGGCAGGCTTTGGTGTTAGCAAATAATAGTTTGATTATAAAAAATTAAATGAAAGTAAGTAAGATACTTGTTTCGCAGCCTAAACCAACTTCGGAGAAGTCACCCTACTTCGATATTGCTGCAAAACACGGGGTCGAGATTGTATTCCGCCCCTTCATTAAGGTAGAGGCCGTTACTCCGAAGGAGTTCCGCCAGCAGAAAATTTCTATACCCGACTACACTGCTATAGTTTTTACTTCACGTCATGCAATCGACCATTTCTTCGGACTATGTCAGGAAATGCGTATTGAAGTACCCGAAACGCTGAAGTATTTCTGCATTACAGAAACCATAGCATTGTATATCCAGAAGTATGTACAGTACCGCAAGCGCAAGGTATTCTTCGGAAAAACCGGAAAGATTGACGACCTTCTTCCATCTATGATAAAACACAAGACAGAGAAATTCCTTATCCCTATGTCAACTGTTCACACCGACGATATTGCCAACATGATGGAAAGCAATGGTCTTAGCCATGCCGAAGCCGTTATGTACCGCACCGTGAGCAACGATTTTACCGAGGATGAGGCTTTCGACTACGACATGCTGCTGTTCTTCAGCCCTGCCGGAATCGACTCTCTGAAGAAGAACTTCCCAGACTTCAAGCAGAACGATATAGCCATTGCAACATTCGGACCTACAACTGCAAAGCACGCAAAGGATTCTGACCTTCGCGTTGATGTTGAGGCTCCAACAAAGGAATGTCCGTCAATGACTGCCGCGCTCGACAAATTCTTGTCAGAACTGAAGTAGTTTAATGAATAAACTTAATGGATTTTGTAAGGAGGAACGCCTCTGCAGCAAGAAACTGATAGAAGAACTGTTCTCGAGTGGCAGCAAGTCTGTATCAGTTCACCCGATACGGGCTGTGTATCGGATAGGCAGATATTCGTCTGATGCAACGGTCTCTGTAATGATGTCGGTATCTAAAAGGCATTTTCATAATGCCGTAGACCGCAACAGGGTTAAGAGACAGCTGCGCGAGTCGTACCGACTGCAAAAGTCTGTTTTGCAGAAAGCATTCGAAGCGCATCCCGAAGACCGCATGATAATTTCCTTCATCTGGCAAGACGGTAAGAAATACGATACCGAGGTGGTTATGAACAAGATGAAGGTTGTGCTTCAGATATTGGCTGAAAAGGTTGCAAAGAAATACAGCTTTGACGAAAATAACAAGGATGAACAAGGTAATTAGAATAGTAAAGAAGGTGCTGTCGCAGTGCCTTCTTTATCCTATATATTTCTACCAAAGGGCAATATCGCCGCTTCTGCCGCCATCGTGCAGATTCACGCCCACATGTTCGCAATATGCCGTCGAGGCTATACGCAAGCATGGTCCGTTCTACGGATTGTATCTTGCCATCAGACGCATCTTGAGATGTCATCCTTGGGGAGGCAGCGGATACGACCCTGTGCCATAAGTTAACGACTATGAATGTTTTATACGATATACATACCCATAACGACTGCGATTATGAGAATGTTATATCCGTACGCAATGTTTTTGTTCCGAACAGCATTACAGCCGAGTTGCCGACGCTTTACAGCGCATCGGTTCATCCGTGGTATGTAGGTCGCGACTGGAAGAATATTCTGGAAGAAAAAACTGGCATGATTGAGAAGTCCGCCTTCATTGGTGAGTGCGGATTGGACAGACTGCGCTCGCATCTCAGCATAGCCGAGCAGATTATTCTGTTTGCCGAAATGGCACGCATAGCCGAGCAGTTGGGCAAGCCTGTGTTTATCCATTGTGTAAAGGCTTTCTCCGAACTT
>JBGUGY010000409.1:0-6499 GCA_045111775.1 Bacteroidaceae bacterium
CGTTTAGCGAGCCGTTCGGCTTGCAACTGTCGCAAGAAGGTACTCCCGAGATTTACAAGCTTATGTTGGATGCCACCTCAAGTTGCGACAGCATCTGCCACGAGCCTAAGAAATTCTATATGCGCCGCCGTCCGTTCATGCGCCTTAAGGAGCAGACTCTCACGCCCGACGACGAGGAGGCTCTCTCGCACAATGGCTCTTATCCATCGGGACACACAATTCTGGGGTGGAGCTCAGCCCTTCTTCTTTCAGAAATAAATCCGGCAAAGGCCGATACCATAATGGCGCGCGGACACATGTATGGCGAGAGTCGCGTGATAGTTGGTGCTCATTGGCAGAGCGATGTAGATGCCGGACGTTTGGCTGCTACCGTTGCCTATGCCCGTATTCACAACAGCGCACGCTTCCGCGAGCAGATGAAGAAGGCTCAGAAGGAGTTTGCCGAGAAGACTGGAAGCGTAGGCGTAAGGCAGACTTCTGCGGCTGGAAATCAGACCGAATCGCGCAGCTATCGTCTTGACGGAACGCCATCAAACGGAAAGTCTAAGGGCATCCATGTAAAGAAGGGCAAGAAGACTTTGGTCAGATAGAATTTTATTTTCTGAGAAACTAAGAACATGAAGAGCTTGAATGTGCAGAACGGATTCTTGGCGCAGGTAACCAAGGGGCATATCGTAGATGTTGTGGCGCGCGAGGTCTTTGATGGCGAAATCATCATGAATGACGGCAAAATCGAGGAGATTAGGCGTTGCAGACTCGACGGCAGCAGGCGGTATCCTTATCTTCTGCCGGGCTTCATAGACAGTCACACGCACATCGAAAGCACCATGATGATTCCGTGCGAATATGCTCGCATAGCGGTTTGTCACGGAGCAATTGGCGTTGTTGCCGATTCGCATGAGATTGGCAACGTGCTCGGCTCCGAGGGCGTCGACTTTATGATTCGCAACGGTCGCGAAGCACAGTTCAATTTCTGTTTTGGTGCGCCGACGACTGCAATCCCGACGACCTTGTGCGCAGTCACATCAACGGCATCGTCAGGCGTGCGCTTGCCGACGGCTATGACTTGTGGAACGTTCTGCAGGCGGCGTGTCTCAATCCTCAGAAACACTATCATCTGGAGTGGGGATTGCTTCAGCCGGGCGACCCTGCCACGTTCATCGCGGTCGATAACCTTACTCCGCATTTCCGCGTAGAAAGCACGGTTGTTAATGGATGCGAGGTCTTCAATTACAACAAGCTGCCAACGGCATCGGATGTAAGAACCGAGATTGTGAACCATTTTGAGGCGTCGCCAATCTCCGAAGCTGATATTGCATACGACATACAAGCCAGCGACACGCTTCACATAATCCATGCCACCGACGGAAGTCTGCTTACTGGGCACGACGAGGTGGTTCTCACCGGAAATCCGCTCGTCGATTCCCGCTATCCGTGGGACGAAGTGCAGAAGATAGTGGTCTTGAACCGATACGATTCAGGGGCGAAACCGGTTGTCGGACTGGTCCGCGGCTTTGGCATAAAGAGCGGCGCGATAGCCGGGTCGGTAGCTCACGACTGTCATAACATCGTAGCTATCGGTCTGGACGATGAGGCTCTTGTGCGTGCCGTAAACCGCGTAATAGAAATGCGTGGCGGACTGGTTGTTGTCAGTCCCGACGAGGTGCTCGACCTTCCTCTGCCAATCGCCGGACTTATGTCGCCGATGAGCGGTTACGAGATAGCTCTGCGCAATATCCTGCTTCACGAAAAGGTGCGCAGCATCGGCAGTTCAATGCATTCGCCGTTCGTCACGATGTCTTTTATGTGTCTGGCGGTAATTCCTGAACTCAAGATAACCGACAAATTCCTCTTGGATACTAAGATGATGCAGCCGATATTGCGCCGAAGATGAGTTTTTTTATAAAATCAGAAATAGCTATGAGTAAGAATACTATATTGCGCCTGATGGCAATAGTACTTGTTGCGGTAATGGGCATGACATTCGTGTCGTGCTGCAACAATGACAAGTCGGCTGAGCAGACCGATGTCTCGGCCCTTGCCGATAGGGTGTGGGAATTAAGCCAGACGCATCCCGACGGCTTCACGCTCGACATTCGCACTATGACGGAACCTACGGAGGGTATCGCTGTAAGTTATGCCGCCACGCAGAATAGTCATTCGCGCAGCCAGCTCGACAAGGTTATTGCCCATGCCTTGCAGAACGACGGATTTGTTGGCGGATGGTACAACACCACCGACGGACTCTACTACTTCGACAGCACGCGCCTCTTTCCCGAGAATCAGCTCAAGGAAGCCCTCGAGTTTGGAAAGAAAAGCGCTCAGAATTCCGCTTTTATCCTTTCTTCTTCTACTGAGATTCCGCTTGAAGGAAAGGTGGCTGATATTGTAAGCCGTGGCACTCTTATTGTCGGCACAACAGGCGATTACCGTCCTCTCTCTTTCCGCGAGAGTGATGGCAGTTATTGGGGATTCGGAATCGAGATGGCAGAAGAGATAGCCGCTCAACTGGGCGTTGGCATAAAGTATGTGCCAACATCATGGCCAACGCTTTCTGCCGATGTGCAGGCAGAACCACAACTGTTCGACTTGGCTATCGGCGGCATAACCATTACCGATGCGCGCAAGCAGCAGATGCTTATGAGCGACGGCTATCTGGCTAACGGCAAGACAATTCTCTGCCGAGCAACCGAAGCGGCTCGTTACCAGTCGCTTGCCGACATCAACCGTCCCGAGGTGCGTGTGATGGTTAATCCCGGCGGATTGAACGAAAAGTTTGCCCGCGAAAATCTTACTCGCGCAACCATAATTGTGCATCAGCAGAACGAGGAGATACCATCGCTCGTTGCAAGTGGCGATGCCGACGTTATGATTACTGAAATTACCGAAGCTCCGTGGTATGTAAACAACGACTCACGCCTTGCTGCACCATTGTTGTCGCAGCCATTCAATCATGGCGAAATAGGTGTGCTTATGCGTCAGGGACAAGACGACCTTCTCGCCTTTGTTAATGCCACTATTGCCCGAATGAAGTCCGACGGTTCGCTGCGCCGCTTGCACGAAAAATATGGACTCATATATTCATATTGAAACTTTGAACTTGAAACTTGAAAGTTCTGAACCGAATGATAATTAGGGATTTATAAGAGGCAAGGAACGTCGTAGGAATATCGAGGGGAGGGTGAAGGTTTTGAATTTGTAATAAATTGTGCGAAAAATATTCTTTTGGTAAATACAAAATGGTGGGTAGGAAGAAGGTAGGAAGAAGGTAGGAAGAAGGTAGGAAGAAGGTAGGAAGAAGGTAGGAAGAAGGTAGGAAGAAGGTAGGAAGAAGGTAGAAAGAAGGTAGCAAGATGGAAGCAAGAAGGAAGGTAGATTCAAGATAGATTCAAGCAAGCCGGAAGATACAGGGAAGGGCTTATAAAGGTAGGCTAATGGTTGAGAATCGGAATAGGGTAACTCTTAACATGAAATTGCCAATGTAGCAATTGGGTTTAGTACTATTCGGCGTACAATCCAAAATTGTAGAAAAGTGGAGTATTTTGTCTTTTTGTAAATACAAAATAGTGCCAAGGTATATGTAAGATATAGGGAAGCTATACGCAAGATATACGCAGGGTTGGTGATGGGAAAGTTGAGATTTGAAAAAGTTGAGAATTCGGAAATCAATTGACAAGAGGATTTGAAGTAAGCCGATAGTAAGGGGGTAGCAAGGGGATAGCAAGGGGGAAGGTTCGACTAAGCGTATTGATCCTTCTTTCCAAATAAGATGCCTGTGTTTGTAAAATCCCGAACGAATCCCGAAGGAATTTGCCGAACAATAGAAAAAATAATATTTTCATTTTTCTTTTTTGATAAATATTTTTAATGATTATTCTTTGATATTTGAAATATTGTGTTATTTTTGCAATCGAAAAAAGAAGAAAAGTTGTATCAAAGACTTCATTTTTATTACTTATGAATATAATTAAGGCGTTGGCATTGGGGAAATGTTGAGAACATAGAGAATGAAATAAAAAGAAGCTGCCACCTTAAACACAATAGATTAAAGAAAAATGATTATGACAATTGAAGTTTCTCATTTTTTTTACATGAGAAACAGAGATGGTGTACAACCTGTATTGTCAGCCGTGTTCTGAAATGCGGCGAGTCTCTTCAATCTAACATCAGTGAAATCACTAACTTTTATGTCTATGATAAGTAAACAAAAAGAAAAACTACAACTGAGGCTTGCATGCTGTGCGTTGCTTTGCAGCCTCGTCTGTGCACATCATGCGAGTGCGCAGACAATTACCAAGCCGCTGAACAGCTACCGTGGCGGCGATGAGATTACGCGGCTTCGCGTGCCTTATGTCGAACCAGGAAGTAAGGGCGAGAACTGCATTTGGGAGTATGACGGCAGTGTGTCGAACGGAAAAGAGTGTAAACTAACGGTAAGCGAAGAGAATGGGGCAATAACCTGCCTCGAAAATCACAACCTTTATCATTACAGTATGAAGGGCGACAGCCTTGTGAACAACGGCTTCGAGAACCGAACGACGAGACTCGACTACCTAAGCGGTCAGCCAGTCTTGAAGTATCCGTTTGTTTACGGCGACAGTATCGGCGGATATTATTGCGGTAAGGGCGTTTATTCCGACCGCCTTGCACTTTTTGTATGGGGCAAGAGCTACACCGTTGTCGATGCCAAGGGCGTTCTGGTAAACGGAAACGACACGCTCCGCAACATTGTCCGCACCCATCAGCACGTCGAGTTCAGACGCAAGACACCAGTCGTTTCGCAGAGCGGTGGAATCAGATTGTACGACAGCGAAGACTCGATAAAGGCTGCAATCGACAGCATTTCAGCAGGTATGACCGAGGATAGATACCGCTGGTACATGGCTGGCTACCGCTATCCTGTGATGGAAAGCATAAGCTACTGCCGCCTGACATCCGACGGCATTGCAGAGCCTTATAGTAACACAACCTACCTTTTCCTGCCAGATGAACAGAAGTCAACTCTTCAGCCCGACAAGGATAACGAGCGCGTGCGCGAACAGCTTGCAGAAAACGCAGACGGAAATCCGAGCGGCGATGCAACGGACAAATTCCCAGTTGAACTGTCAGATATCGAGAGCGGAGCGGACGGCAAGTCAATAAGTTTCAACTACACATTGAGCGAGAGTGGAAGCGTATCGTTCTGTGTCTACGATTCCAACAGCCGACTGATATCTTCGGTAAGCCATGGCTCGCAGCCCGAGGGTACATACACCGAGCACCTGACGCTAAAATGTGCTCCTAACGGCAGCGTAATGCTGCACACCATTGTGAACGGACAAAGCAAGATTGTTAAAGTTAAGATGTAAAAAAGGTTACTATGATAAAAAGATACGTATTATCACTATTCATTTCATGCCTTTCGCTTACAGCCTTTTGCGAAGACGTGGAGAAGTCGATAAATATTAATTATCTCAGAACTCCAGAGGCAGCATCTTTCAAGAAATACGGCGAGGAGTCTGTAAATGAATATACCGGAACGGCTGATATTTCCGTTCCTTTGTACACTATCAAATGCAAGGATGTCGAAATTCCTCTTGTCTTGCGATATGATGCGTCTGGCATCAAGGTGGAGCAGGATGCTTCATGGGTTGGTCTCGGGTGGAATCTCATGGTTGGTGGATGCATCAACTATGTGTGTGCTGGTGGACATGATATGTATGGTGCGCCCGATGTCCCTACCAAAACATGGACAGAATATCTTACATCTGAAATTGGTTGGTCGCACGATTTAATAAGTTCCTCAGCTCACATGAGACAATATAGGAATTTAAAGAAGTATTATAACTATAATGCCAATGAGGATTCAAATTGGATGGGAAAATATCCATTAAGGGATTCATATTTTGTCGAGTCTTATGAAGATGACATTCGGTATTATGGAATGAATGATTATTTGTATTGGGGGTATGGTGAGCGTGATTTCTATTCCGTCAATGTTATGGGAAAGTCATTCATGTTTTTTGTAGATCCCGCAACATTGAAAATTTTTAACATTGGAAAAGCCAAAGAAGAATTTGTCGTAACTCCAGATTTCTCGAAAAGTGACACAGATCCAGGGGTTGGCAACATTCCAGATGTTGGTACATGGAAAATAACAGACTCAGACGGATATATTTACTATTTTGCTGTAAGCGATAAATGTCAATGGGAGGAACGTACAAATAATACATACACTTCATGCTGGTATCTCACGGAGATGTACTCTCCTACAGGAGAATATGTTAAATTTACATATAATGAGTTGAAAAAATCTCCTCGACAGACATACGTAAAATCATGCAAGGCACCTTTTGAGCATAATGGAGGTACTGGGTGCTGCGGAAAAACTTGTGACGCAATAAAAGGTTGCGGCAGTAGTCCAGATACGCGAATTGACAATGGCAATATGAAGATGACCACTCATTATCTTAGTGAGATCTCAACAAAAAATCAAACAGTGACTTTCGCTATTTCGGAT
>JBGUGY010000410.1:0-4701 GCA_045111775.1 Bacteroidaceae bacterium
GCTTTCTACCCACATCTGGAAGCATTATCTCTACACTCTCGACTCTGATTTCCTTCGTAAATATTATCCTATTCTGAAGGGCGCTGCCGATTTCTACCTCGACTTTATGGTTGAGCGTGACGGCGAACTTCTGGTCGTTCCGTCAGTTTCGCCAGAGCATGGCGGAGTGGGCAAGCAGTCGCCTGTAACTGCCGGCTGCACAATGGATAACCAGATTGCTACCGATGTGCTTGAGCAGGCTCTGCGCGCGGCTAAGGTGCTGGGCGAGGATGAGGCTTACTGCAAGAATTTGAAGAAGGCTCTTAGCAAGATTCCTAAGATGAAGGTAGGGCAGTACGGACAGCTTCAGGAGTGGCGCGAGGATATTGACGACCCTAAGGACGAGCACCGCCACATCTCGCATCTGTACGGCTTGTATCCGTCGTCGCAGATAAGTCCGTTCGAGACTTACAAACTTTGGAAGGCGGCTGGCGTAACGCTCGAGCAGCGCGGAGATCAGGCAACAGGCTGGAGTCTTGGCTGGAAGATAAACTTCTGGGCTCGTATGCTCGACGGAAATCATGCCTACAAGATTCTTCGCAATATGCTCAGACTTCTGCCAAACGAAGGCAGAGAGCGCGAATATCCCGACGGACGTACGTTCCCTAATATGTTCGACGCACATCCGCCGTTCCAGATTGACGGCAACTTTGGTGCTACGGCAGGCATAGCCGAGATGCTTCTGCAATGCAACGACGAGTTCATTCACATTCTGCCTGCATTGCCAGATGCTTGGAGCGACGGCAGCGTGAAGGGCTTGAGAGCGCAGGGCGGACTGATTGTTGACATAGACTGGCACAAAGGCAAACTGTCGAAGGCTACGATAACAAACACCATAATGCCGGGCGAACCTCGCACCGTATTCGTACGCTCGCCAAAGAAACTTTCGGGCTTCGAAATGTCGGCTTACGACGAGGAACTGAAGGTTTACACCTACAAGGTTACGTTCAGCAAATCGGTTGTATTGAAATAAGTTCCTTTGAAATCTGTGCGACTTCTGAAAAACGTGTCGCACAGATTTCAATCTTTTATATTGATACCTAAATTTGAATAGTCTAAATATCAGAAAATGAAGAAAATAATAACAGCATTGCTAATCCTTTGCGTCTATGCCGGAGCAGGCGCACAGACCTCGCCAAACGGCAAAATAAAGGCGATAGCCAAGGGCGATTCGATAAAAATATCGTATCGCGACGGCGGAAAATGGCAGCAAATCTGCTCTGCCGAGGTCAAGGGAATCTCCGACTTGACGAAGAAATCAAACGTAAGCGAAAAATATCAGATGCTTCTTGGCAAAAGGCAGATGTGCCAAGCCAAAGGCGTTGAATATCAGTACTCTCTCGCATCGGGCGGTAGCCTGATTCTGCGAGTATATAACGACGGCGTGGCATTCAGACTGATGAGCCGTGCCTGCATGGACTTCAACGGCGAGCAGCCCGTTGCCGTAAGTTTTGCATCGGCAACAAACAACTGGCTTCAGAAATGGGTTGACAGCTACGAGGAGTTCTTTCCGAAGAACAGACCGACGAAGAAGGGCGACAGATGGGCTTATCCGTCGCTGTTCGAGTACGGCAACGGAGTTTTCGCACTCCTTACCGAGGCTGACGTTCACAAGGACAACGCGGCATCTTGCCTATACAGTACCGACAAGAAGGGCGAGTTCACCATCGTTGCCGACGAGAACGTGAACATTCCGAAGATGAGCACTTGGAAGACCGTCATCATCGGAAAACTTGCCGATGTGGTTGAATCGCCCCTCGTAACAACGCTTTCAGAGCCTTGCAAAATAGACGACACTTCGTGGATTGAGCCGGGCGTGGCTGCGTGGGTATATTGGGCTTATAATCATGGCTCTAACGATTTCAACATCATCAAAAAATATACCGACATGGCAAAGGAACTAAAACTTCCTTACGTCTTGATTGATGCCGAGTGGGACGAGTTCAAGGATGGAAAAACGGTTGAGGACGCTGTGAGATATGCCACAGACAACGGTGTAAAGCCGATAATATGGTACAACTCGTCGGTAGGATGGATTAACGGCGCGCCGGGACCGAAGTTCAGACTGAACAATCCCGACGACCGCGAGAAGGAATTTGCGTGGTGCGAGAAAATTGGCGTGAAGGGCGTGAAGATAGACTTCTTTTCGGGTGATAACAATCTGAATATGAAGTATATGATTGAACTCCTCGAAAGCGCGGCGAAGCATCACTTGCTTGTCAATTTCCACGGAGCAACGCTTCCGCGAGGCTGGCAGCGAACATATCCGAACCTTGTGAGCACCGAGGGCGTTTACGGAGCAGAATGGTACAACAACGTGCCTACGTTTACCGACAAGGCGGCTGCCCACAACGCAACCCTGCCTTTCACCCGAAACGTTGTCGGCTCGATGGACTATACTCCTTGCGCCTTCACCGACTCGCAGCATCCGCACATCACAACCCACGCTCACGAGCTGGCTCTCACTGCACTTTACGAGTCTGGCATCCAGCATCTTGCCGACCGCCCCGAGAGTTTCCTCGCGCAGCCTGCCGAGGTGAAGAACTATCTGTCTGAACTGCCAACGGCATGGGACGAGACAAGACTTCTTGCCGGATATCCGGGCGAATACGTAGTCATGGCGCGCCGAAAGGGTAGCACTTGGTATATTGCCGGAATAAACGGCACGGACAAGGATTTTTCGGCTAAGTTCAGCACCCAGAATCTCGAAAAGTTAGGACGCGACGTAACTGTTTTTGCCGACGGAAATCCGTGGAACATCACGAAAGACCAGTCTCTTCCAAATGAAATAGAAATGAAGCCGCGCGGTGGCTTTGTTATAGTTGTAAAATAAAAAGATGAAGATAAATCTCGAAAAATCAATCTCTTACGCTTGTATTTCGCTCATCGTGCTCGAGGCACTGATGCTTTGTGTATGGCAGACCGATTTGCTGTTTGCCGCGCAAGACTTCACGGTGTGGCACTCTACGGCCGAGCACTTTGGCAAGTGCATAGCCCAGCCGCTTGGTCTGGTGCTGTGGCTTTCGGCGTTTCTCATGCAGTTTTTCTATTATCCGTACCTCGGCATTGTAATAATGCTCGCTATGTGGCTGATGTCGTATTTCGGCATTGCCTACGGCTTCAGAGTGCCAGTCCGTCTGCGTCCGCTGATAGTCGTGCTCGTTGTGTGCATTCAGGTTTCGATAACCCAAGTTGGCTATTGGATTTACACGCTCCAGCTAAGCGGCTATTGGTTCTTCGGAACTGTTCTGCTGCTGTGGATTGCGGCTTTTTCGGCTTCTGTCAGAAAGGTGGGCGAGATAGGAAACGCCTTCTTCCGTTGGACGATGATTGCCGTCGTTTCTGTCGTGTGGATTCTGATGCTCATGCCGTTCAACGGAATGCCGCACTTTAATCTGTTCGAGGGTGGTCCGTCGTCTATGCTTATGCCGCTTTATATCGGTATTTTAGTTGTGATGATTCTTGCTTTTTCTCGCTTCGCAGTAAAGTACGATAAAATCGCGCTTGGCGTGAGTGTTGTGGCAGTCGTCGCTGCACTGAACTGGGGCTTCTTGATGAACTATCACAACCCGTGCTTCCGTGCCGAACTCAGAATGGCAACCTACGCAGAAAAGGCTGAGTGGCAGAAGATTATCGATACCGAACTGGGGATTGACCGCACCACCACAAGGCAGATGCAGCTTCTTCGCGATGCTGCCGTGATTTGCCAGCATACCCCTTCTGATTCCATTCTGCTGAATCCGAACGACGGCTACCGTCCGCAGATGGTGACGAATCCGCCGGTTCACATGGCGCACACAGGCGGCGATGTGGTTTACTATGCCTTCGGAATGCCCAACTATTCGTACCGATGGAGTTTCGAGAATGCCGTCGAATTCGGCTTTTCTCCACGCCGACTGCGAATGTTGTTGCGCTGCGCCCTGCTCAACGGAGAGTGGGATTTGTGCCGCCGATACATCGCCCGACTGCGCACAACGATGTTCCATTCGGCTTTTGCCGATGAGATGGACGCGCTCGTCGGGCATCCCGAGGCGATTGCTGCTCATCCTGAGTTTCGCGATGTAAAGAAATGGCAGGCTCAGCGCGACATTCTTACGTCTGACAACGGTTATCCAGAGAAGTTAATAATAAGATACTTACCAGCAACAAGAAAAGTCCAATGGAATTTCAGAACTTCAGAAGCGCTGCACACTTATTAGTCTGTGCGCTCATGATTGGGGCTTGCACGTCGCTGCCCCGCGTTCCCGAAAATTGTCAGGTTACGGGCGATGAGGCTCGCATCTGGCCCGACTATACAGGCGTTACCGTTCCTTCGAACATCGCGCCGCTTAATTTCGCCGTGAAGGATGCCGACGAGTGTGTGGCGCGATTCTCGCACGGCGGAAAGATGATGGAGTGCGGCGGAAACGGTCAGATAGAAATAGATATAGACGAATGGCGGAAGATGCTTTCCGAGTCCGCCGGCGACAGCATAAAGGTGCAAGTCTTTGCATCTTCTGGCGGCGAGTGGAAGGGCTACAAGCCGTTCTTCGTTCATGTGGCTAAAGAACAGATAGACAGCTTTGTAACGTACCGACAGATTCCGCCGTCGTATGTGATGTACGACCAGATGCGAATCGTTCAGCGCGACCTTACATCGTTTGCCGAATACGAGGTTTACAA
>JBGUGY010000411.1:0-2559 GCA_045111775.1 Bacteroidaceae bacterium
CAATCTACTACTGCCCAGCAGATGGCTTTTCAGCAGCCAGCGCAGAGACCGGCGGCAGCAACGCCTCCTACGCCTCCAACTCCAACAGCGCAGAGTTACAGCGCACCTCAGCCAGCAAAGCCGGCGGTGGCGCAGACTCAGGCTCAGCAGCCAACGACTCCAATCGTTTCGGGCAACGGAAAGTATCAGCTTGTCGACGGTACACCGCTGAAGATGTATAGTGTGGCTTGCGGTGCGTTCGGCAGTCAGGCTAACGCACAGAATCTGTTCCGCGAGCTGTCGCAGTACGGATATGCGGCAACCATCGTTCTCGACTTGTCTAAGAATATGTACCGCGTTCTTGCCATGACATCAGACAACCGCGCCGATGCCGACCAGGCAAAGGCAAGTCTTGCTGAAAAGTATCCAGCGGCGTGGATTCTTATAAACAAGTAAACCGATGGGACGCATTCTTTCTATCGACTTTGGCAAGAAACGAACGGGCATAGCCGTTACCGATACGCTCAAACTCATAGCAAACGGATTGTGTACGGTCGAGACGAGCACGTTGTTCGACTTTCTTGCCGATTACATGAAGAAGGAGGATGTTGAGCGTATCGTCGTGGGACTGCCAAAGCAGACAAACGGCGAGCCTTCGGAAAACATGAAGAGGATTGAGCCTTTCGTGAACCGTCTGAAGAAACTCTATCCTAATCTTCCGATTGAATATTTCGACGAGCGTTTTACGTCGGTTCTTGCGCATCAGGCAATGCTCGACGGCGGTTTGAAGAAGAAACAAAGACAGAACAAAGGGCTGGTTGATGAAATCAGCGCAACGATAATTCTACAGGGGTATATGGAGAGCAAACGCTGCTCCGGATTAGATTTTTCAGGTTTAAAATAATTAACATACAAAATGATATTACCGATTTATGTATTAGGTCAGCCGGTTCTTCGCAAAGAGGCTGAGGAAATTACAACTGATTATCCTGATTTGCAGGAACTGATAAAGAACATGTACGAAACAATGCAGCATGCCGACGGCGTCGGACTGGCTGCGCCTCAGGTGGGACTCGACATCCGCTTGGCAGTTATCGACCTCGATGTCATTTCTGAGGACTATCCCGAGTACAAGGGCTTCCTTCATGCCTATATAAATCCGGAGATTATCGAAACAAACGACGAAATGGAGTCGATGGAAGAAGGCTGCTTGAGTCTGCCGGGAATCCACGAGCCAGTTAAGCGTCCGACTAAAATCCACGTCAGATATATCGACGAGAATTACAAAGAACACGACGAGTGGGTTGGCGGCTTCCTTGCAAGAGTAATGCAGCATGAGTTCGACCACCTCGACGGAAAGGTCTTCATCGACCATCTCTCAGGCTTGAGAAAGCAGATGATAAAGAGCAAGGTGCAGAATCTTGTGAAAGGAAAAGTTCACTGCAACTACAAGACTGTACACAACAAAAAGTAACCAAACCTCAATTATAAGAAAAAATCTGATGTTCAGAAGATACATATCCTTCGTAGCATTGTTTCTGTATGTGTCTGTTGCCGCCGTGGCGCAGATAAATACAGAACGTGTTACGCGCATGGGACGCAATGCCATGTATTACGAGGACTATGTGGTTTCAATTCAATATTTCAATCAGGTGATAAGTGCCAAACCTTATCTTTACGAGCCGTATTACCTGAGAGGACTTGCCAAGTTCTATCTTGGCGACTATAAGGGTGCCGAGGCTGACTGCACGATGGCGATAGAACGCAATCCGTTTGTTGTAACAACATACAACATCAGAGGCTTGGCACGAATAAACATGAACAATTTTGACGGGGCGGCGCAAGATTACTCGAACATAATCCGAAACGATCCCGACAATCAGACTATCTGGCACGACTTGGTTATATGCTATCTCAACGCAAAGCAATATAATCGCGCCGATTCAACCCTCGACGAGATGGTAGGAAGGTGGCCGAAGTATTCTAAGGCTTTCACGCTCAAGGCGCAGCTTGCCTTGCAGCAGCAAGATACCATCAAGGCCGAAGAAAACCTGAGTAAGTCGCTCGAACTGAATCCTTACGATGCCGATGCGTGGAGCGTTCGAGGAGCACTCCGCCTTGCCCGAAAGAAATACAAGGAAGGCGAGGCTGATTTCGACCAAGCCATCCATCTGAATTCGAAAAATGCAAATAACTACATCGACCGCGCACTGTGCCGCTATCATCAGGACAACTACCGCGGAGCGATGGAAGACTACGATATCGCTCTCGACATCGACCCAAAGAATTTCCTTGGACACTACAACCGAGGAATGTTGAGGGCTTATGTTGGCGATGACAACAGAGCCATCGAAGATTTTAACTTCGTCCTTCAGATTGAGCCCGACAATATGTTTGCCCTCTTCAATCGTGCCCGACTGCTCGATGCAACCGGCGACTATCATGCCGCAATCCGCGACTATTCCAAGGTTCTGAAAGAATATCCAAACTTCTGGGAAGGCTACCACATGCGTGCCCAAGCCCGAAAGAAGATTGGCGACACGAAGGGCGCGGCTGCCGACGAGTTCAAACTCGTAAAGT
>JBGUGY010000412.1:0-2511 GCA_045111775.1 Bacteroidaceae bacterium
TTTAAAGGCAAAAAAGTAATTTTCAATTGATAGAATAAATATTTAAGGCATGAATTTGATTTTACAAATTAAAAGATGTGCTCTTACTTTTGTAATGAGCATGCTCTGCCTGGTTGTTTTTGCGCAAAGTTACACCGTGCGAGGAATTGTAACGGATAATAGCGGCGAGCCTATTATCGGTGCAAACGTATCAGTTAAGGGCACGAACAATGGTACAATTACTGACTTTGATGGTAAGTTCACGCTCGACGACGTAAAGCCTGCCAACGTGCTGGAGGTTTCTTACATCGGTTACATTACACAGAGCGTGAAGGTCGGTTCTATGGCTAACTTCACCATCATGCTTCACGAGGATGACAAAACCCTCGACGAGGTTGTCGTTATCGGTTACGGTACAATGAGAAAGCGTGACATCACCGGTGCCGTTTCTTCTGTATCGAGCGATAAGATTATCGACCCAGTATCAAACGTAACGCAGGCATTGCAGGGTAAGCTGTCTGGTGTGTTCGTTCAGAGCACCGACGGTCGTCCGGGTGGTGCAGTAAAGGTTCGTGTGCGTGGAGGTGGTTCCATCACACAGAGCAACGAGCCTCTTTACATTGTCGACGGATTCCCTGTGTCAAGTATCGCCGACCTTTCTGCCGAGCAGATTGAGTCTATCGACGTGTTGAAGGATGCCGCTTCTACCGCAATCTACGGTTCGCGAGGTGCAAACGGTGTAGTTCTTGTAACAACCCGAAGCGCGCAGACCGGTGATAAGGTTCGCGTTCAGTACGACGGATACTATCAGACTAAGACAGCAGCCAAGAGACTTGAAACTCTGAATGCTCAGGAATATGTTGGTATTACTTGGGGTATCGGTACAATGCTTGGTATTGGTGACAACGTGGCTAAGTATTTCGGATTGGGTTCTGCCTATGGAAACAATTTTGCTGCTTACGGCAATGTGGCCGCTCACGACTACACAGACGATTTGTTGCGTAATGGTAGAGCACACAGCCACAATATCTCAATCACCGGAGGTTCAGAGAAGACAAAGATGGCTTTCAACCTCAACTATTTTGATGAAGATGGCTTGAAGAAGAAGTCTGGCTTTGAGCGTTTCGCTGCTGCCTTGAAGATAAATCAGAAGATCA
The DNA here is from genome assembly GCA_045111775.1 of Bacteroidaceae bacterium. Taxonomy (GTDB): domain Bacteria; phylum Bacteroidota; class Bacteroidia; order Bacteroidales; family Bacteroidaceae; genus Ga6A1. The sequence continues at coordinate 1,137 of JBGUGY010000412.1, forward strand.
GCGAGAAGGTAAAGCTCGACCTCGAATTCCATTATAGTGAGGCAAATACAGAGGGTAACGAGTCTTTGCAGGATAGTAAAGGTTCGGTAATTACTTCTGCTTATATGTATCGTCCAATCGACAATCCGCTTGGAACAGGCGACAAGACTTTGTTTGGCGATGGTATGAAAAATGTTGACGAAGACTACAACCCTATTTCGATAAACGAAGGTACAGAACAGTTTGTATTGAAGAGAAACTTCCGTGCAAATGCTGGTCTTGAGTGGACTCTTGTTGATGGCTTGAAGTTCCGTACAGAGTTTGGTGGTGGTCGTGGTAACAGCGAGAGCCGCTACTACAACAACGGATATTCGCTTAACAGTAAGGATGTAAACTCTGCATCTATAAGCAAGACAAACGGTTGGCAGTATCGTTCGGCTACAACTCTTAACTGGCAGGCTGTAGGTCTTTCAGACATTCACGACTTGTCAGTCCTTGTTGGTAATGAGTTGCGTGGTTCTTCATCAAGCACATTGTCAACTGGAAATTTGAAGGGATACCCTGTATCTTACAGTCCAGAAGAAGTTTGGGCTAATATTGGTGCTTATGATACATCTATTGCCCAGTCTGTTCCAACAAACAAGATTGGTACTCCTGAGCGTAACGTCTCATTCTTCGGTCGTTTGAACTATAGCTTGAAGGATAAGTACTTGCTTACTATTACAGCTCGTGCCGATGCTTCTTCTAAGTTTACAAAGAATAACCGTTGGGGTTACTTCCCGGCAGCTGCGGTTGCATGGCGTTTGGGCGACGAGAGCTTTTTTGAGGGCTCACGCGAATGGCTTTCAAACCTGAAGCTTCGTTTGTCATACGGAACAGCAGGTTCGGATAATATCAACTCATCATTGTGGCAGACAACTTATACTTCTGCTTCGTCTGTTCGCGACGGTTCGCCAGTGCTTACATACAAGACTTCGTTCCTTGGAAACCCAGACTTGAAGTGGGAGACAACAGTCTCTCGTAACCTTGGTCTCGACTTCGGTCTGATTAACAACAGAGTAACTGGTAACATCGATGTTTACTGGAACACAACAAAAGACCTTCTTATCACAGTTCCTGTGAGTGTAACAACAGGTTCGAACTTCCAGTACCAGAATGTTGGTAAGACATCTAACAAGGGTATCGAGTTTGCTATCAATGCAAATATCATCCGTACAAAGGATTTTGAATTGACAGCTTCTGCAACATACAACTACAACAAGAACAACATCGACGAACTGAACGAGGGTGTGACAACTCTTTACGGTTCAACATGGGGTTCATCAGACCAGGTTCCACAGCTCGACTATGAGTATATCGTAGGTCAGCCAGTTGGTACTGTTCGTGGTTTCAAGTG
>JBGUGY010000413.1:0-6542 GCA_045111775.1 Bacteroidaceae bacterium
ATGCGCGTGGGCTCAGTTGTGGGCAGAACAGAAGGACTACAAATGCGCGCTCACCGTTCATGGAATGTTAGAGCCGTGGATTGTAAACCGTAACCGTTGGAAAAAGAAACTCGGAATGATTTTTTTTCAGAGACGACAATTGCAAACGGCTTTGTGGCAGACTGTTACGGCCATGGAGGAACGTGAACATGTTCTGCAGTATTATTCGTCAGAAAGCATTGCTGATGCGTCGAAACTCAATATCGATGTAATTCCAATTGGCATTGATGCTGAGTCGATAGCCAGAAAATGTGCAAGTCTGAAAGTCGACGGAGAAAAATACATTCTCTTTCTTTCGCGAATCCATCCTAAGAAGGGTATCGAGATTCTTCTGGAGGCCTTGTGCCGAGTTCGTGAAAAAATCGCCGGATATAAGGTGAAAATTGCTGGCGAGGGCGATTCTGATTATGTTGAAAAACTGAAGAATTTCTGTTCGGAAAACGATCTGAACGATATTGTTGAGTTCGTTGGAGGCGTTTATGGCGACGATAAATGGCGGCTGATTTCGAACGCTTCGGTACTCGTTCTGCCAACTTACAGCGAGAATTTCGGTCTTGTGGTAGCCGAGGCGATGTCGGCTTCGATTCCTGTAATAACGACAAATACAACGCCTTGGCAGATTTTGACAGATACAGATAGCGGCTGGTGCGTTCCTGTTGGCGCGGAGCAAATTTCCGGTGCGCTGACCGATTTTGCATCTCTTTCTGTCGATGATTTGCAGCAGAAGGGACGAAACGCGTACGCTGTCATCTGTCGCGAGTATTTTCTCAAAATGATGGGCGATAAACTGATGTCTTTCTATAATAAAATGTTATCATGAGTTGTGTCGATTTAGGTAAGTTTACGACTGGAAATTTTGATAAAGGTGCGGGATTCTTCAAGATTACGCTTTGGTATTTCGTGAATGCACTTTTTGTCCGTGCATCGTGGAATCCGTTTATGGGACTGAAAATCTTTCTCTTGAGGGCTTTCGGCGCAAAGATAGGCAAGGGACTCGTCATCAAGAATGAAGTCCGCATAAAATTTCCGTGGAAACTTACGATAGGTGACAACGTTTGGCTTGGTGAACGCTGTTGGATTGACAATCTCGACTATGTTACAATCGGAAATAACGTATGTGTTTCGCAAGATGCGCTTTTGATAACGGGAAATCACGATTACACATTGTATAATATGCCGTACCGAAATGCGCCTATCGTTTTGCGTGATGGTTGCTGGATTGGAGCGAGGGCTGTGGTAGGTCCGGGAGTGATTGTAAACAAAAACACAATCCTAACTTTGGGCAGCGTGGCTACCAAAAATCTGGATTGTGATTCTGTTTATCAAGGAGTTCCTGCGGTCTGTATCCGCAAAAGAATTCTATCTTAGAAAATTCCCCATTTTTTCTTGCGCTTTGGAGGTTCGGTCTCTGAACGAATCTCCTCTCTAATCAGTTCTTCGAGAGTCTTGTGTTCCGTAATCATTTGGTAAATCATTCCCCAGTCTGGAATACCGCCAAGATTTCTGTCGTCGATGAACAAATCGACTTTCAGCTTTCTTGAATAGTTCTTGTTTCCCTCCTGAGTCTCTTCTGGATAATCCTTGTTTACGGCATAGAATTCTACGCCGCGTTCCTTGCACCAGTCTACTGCCTCCTGAAGAGTTTTTCCCTCTCTGACCGACCACAGAATGAGTCTGTGCTGGTCTTTTATCAGCATTTTTAGGGTTTGTATAGCGAACGGAATCTCGCGTCCTATTGCAGGATAGCGGTGTTCTACAATTGTTCCGTCAAAATCGACTGCTATTGTCATGATATTATAATTTAATTGTTTTTATCTTTTTCTTCATTGGTGTCGGCACTTTCGCCGTAGCCGTAACCGTCCTCGTACAAGCCGTATCCATATCCGTATCCGCTCTTGCCGTATCCGTATCGACCATATCCGTATCGACCATAGCCATAGCCGTATCCCTTGCCAGAACTTCCGTATCCGTAGTAGTATCCGTACTTCTTGTTCGTAAGGTCAATACCGTTGAGCACGAGGTTCATGCTTGGCAGTTTCTTCGAATCGCGCAAGCTGTTAATCATGCTGAATGTTGCCTTCGGAGTGTAGTCGGCTCTCACAACATAGATTGATGCGTCTGCCAGATAGCCAAGTTGAAGTGTATCAGAAACCTGTCCGACAGGTGCGGTATCGATGATAATCATGTCGTAGATGTTGCGTAGATATGCAACGGCGGCACCGATGTTCTTTTTTGCCAGCAATTCCGATGGGTTTGGCGGAATTGTTCCCGAAGGAAGCAAGTCGAGATGGTCGCTGATGCCCGAAGGCATGATTTGTGCCATCAGCGTATCGTAGTCGTTGATGTCGCCAGAAAGATATGCCGTGATACCGCGTCGCTTATCGTGCAAGCCGAATAGACTTACGATTCGTGGCTTACGGATATCAAGACCGATGAGCAGAACCTTGCGTCCTAAAAGCGACTCGCTCATTGCTATATTACTGGCTATGAAAGTCTTACCTTCACCACTCGAAGTTGATGTTACAAGGAGAACTTTTTGCTTTCCTTCTTCCATTACAAAGTCGAGGTTCGTTCGTATTCCTCGGAAGGTTTCAGCCATAAGGTTGTTGGTGTTTGGCTTAACAACAATGGCACGCTCGCCCTGCTTCAGATTTTTGTCTACTGGAACATCGCCCAAAATTGGAATTGTTGTCAGTTTCTCAATATCCGAACGTCCCTCAATCTTGTAGCGGAACATCGCCAGAATGAAGAGGATTGTTGATGGAATAGTGAAGCCGATAGCGGTTGCGCTGACCCAAATCATCTGTTCTTTTGGATAAATCTGACCAGCGAAATAAGGGTCGTCAACAAGTTTAGCCTTGTCGGTTGTTGCAGCCATTGTGATGGAATTTTCTTCGCGTTTCTGCAACAGCATTATGTACAATCCTGCCTTCACGTCTTGCTGACGAGAGAAGTTGGCAAGTATTCTTTGCTTCGAAGGAGTTGCGATAACCTTGCTATTCTCCTCGTTTATGCGTTTTGTAAGGTCCTTTTTATTCAGGTTGATGCCGTATTTTGCACTCGCAATTGCGGCCTTGATATTGTTCATGCATTGCTCCAAGTCGAGTGTTTTCTGAACAACTACAGGACTTGTCTCCGAACTATTGCGCATCAGTCTGGTGCGTTCTTTCAAGTCCTTGTTGTATTCGTTTACAAGAGTTGTTATCGTTCCGTCTTGAATGCCGATGTTATTAGGGATGAGCTGCATGTGATTCTCCTTCTTGTTGATATATTCGGAGAGGGCAGAGAGCATTCCGAGTTGCATATTCAATTCGGTAACTCTTTCCTGATACTCCATTTTTTTCTCGTATGCAGCAACGCCTTCATCGCCAATATTCAGTGTTCCTTCAGAAACCTTGAAATCCTCGACTTTGCTTTCTGCATCACCCAGTTCTTTGCTAATCAACTCGATACGTTTGTTGATGAATTCCTCGGTTTTTTGTGCAACCATATTCTTGTCTCTGTTCCACTCATCGTTGTAGACTGAAACGAGTTCGCGAAGATAATCTTTGCATCGGTCTGCATTTGTGCCTGAAAGTCCGAGAACCATGTCTGTTTCCGAATCGCTTGCCGGATTTATGCTCACGCCTGATGCATACATCGCCGCCAGATTGTTCGGGTTGGTGATTGTAACTGTCATCGGTTGCTCAATAGTACCGGGTTTTTCAGGATTTCGGTATACTGAAATTTTTCCGACTTTTGTATTGAATACGGCTGGAAGATATTTCAGCCTTTTATTTATCGGCTCGCCATTGGCGTTTCCTGTAATCTTGATTCCATTTGGATCTTCGCTTAGCGTGAGAACAATGTTGCCCGGAAGGTCGAACAGCTTGTCTTTTTCGATATCTACTGTAACTGGTTGATTACGATACAACTCTGTATCACGCATGTTTCCGCTTACGAAGTAGGTAGTGTATAGCTTAAGGTTTCTGATTACTTGCTTTGAGATGTTTGTTGTTCGCATTGGTGCAATATCGTTCTGCCTACCGTCGCTGACCGAGTGCACACCCAAATCCATCAGCGAACGTGTTTCGTAGTTGCTCTTTTCGTCCTTTATTTCAACGCGAGCTCCTGCGCTATAAAGTGGAATTGCAGTTCTGATTAGATAGTAAGCCACACCAAGTGCTATGCCGATACATAAAATGTACCAGTGTATATTCATTAAAAAAACCGCTATAAGTGACTGAAAATCAAATCCTGCGGTTTCTTCGTCTCCAGTGCCAAAAGAATTTTTAATGGTACTTTCTGCCATAATATTGCTCTTCTTTTATTTAGGATATGTTAAATCTTTACAAAGATAATAAAGAATTATGAAATTATCGCTTTTTAGGCAGACAAATTGGATATTTATTGCATTCTGAATCAAAAATCATCGGGATCTTGAAAACTGAAAAGATCGTCCATCCCGGTGAAATATGACATCGGATCTGCCTTTCCTTCAGCAAAATCGTTCAGGATTTTTATGGCTTCAGATAGATTGTTTTGCTTGATGTCTTGTCTTGTTTGAAGAAGCTTACTTAGCTCATTTTCAAGTTCTTCGGCGCGGTTTGCAAATGCACTTGTGCTTGGCGTATTTGCAAGCGTCGTGCTGGTGCTATCGATTATTTTCTGAAGGTCAGTAAGAATAATTTCTTGCGAGGCAGCAAAAGCGTCAGTCGGAAGTTTTTTCATGGCTTCCAACTGGCGCATTATTTCTTTGCATTTATTTCTTGATGATTCAATCATCTTTGATGCTTATTTTTTGCTGACTTCAACGATTTTTGTTGGCTCAAGCTCCTCGTTGCGCTTTTTTGTGGCATCAACAACTTTCTGTGCTAACTGAATGAAAGCGTTTCCGACGATGCTGCCGGCATCGAGGGCAACTGGCGTTCCGTTGTCGCCGTTCTCGCAGATGCTCTGAACGATAGGTATCTGTCCAAGTAGTGGAATGTTCATCTCCTCGGCAAGATTTTTAACACCTTCTTTGCCAAACAGATAGTACTTTTCGTCGGCGTGTTCGGCTGGTGTAAACCATGCCATGTTTTCAATCAGTCCGAGAATAGGCACATTTACCTTGTCGTTCTGATACATGTTGATGCCCTTGCGAGCATCAGCCAAAGCCACTTGCTGAGGTGTGCTGACGATTACTGCCCCCGTGATTGCAAGTGTCTGAACAAGAGAAAGATGTATGTCGCTCGTTCCCGGAGGCGTGTCGAGAATGAAGTAATCGAGGTCTTCCCAATTTGCATCGGCAATGAGCTGTTTCAGAGCGTTGCAAGCCATTCCGCCGCGCCACAAAGTTGCTTGGTCAGGATTAACGAAGAAGCCGATACTCAGCAACTTAACACCGTATTTCTCGATTGGGATGATGAGGTCGCGACCGTCAATTCTATCCATATAAGGACGAGCGTCTTCTGTCTGGAACATCTTTGGCATACTTGGGCCGAAGATATCAGTATCGAGCAGTCCGACTTTGTAGCCGAGTTTTGCCAGAGCAACAGCAAGATTGGCTGCCACGGTAGATTTTCCAACGCCGCCTTTTCCGCTTGAAACGGCAATGATGTTCTTTACCTGCGGAAGAAGTTTGCCTACTTCTGGGCGCGCCGCCTGAATGGTCTTTACGCCTATGGTTACCTCAACATCTTTGTCTACATATGTATGTATTGCAGCCTCGGCAGCCTTGATTACCGATTTCATGAAAGGGTCGGTTGGCTTGTCGAAGATAATGGAGAAGCTCACCTTCATGCCGTCAATTCGCATGTCGTCCTCAATCATCTCTGCCTCAATCAGGTTCTTGCCTGTGCCGGGATAGCGTACTGTTGCAAGTGCGTCGTTAATTAACTTTGGATATAATGTCATAACTATTTGTTTGATTTCTTATTTGCTGGTTTGCAGACCGCTGCGTTTGCTGCGGTTATAACTGCGATATTCGTCGAGTTCAATTTCAACGTCCGGCTCGCAGAGTTCGCCTTCCTGTGGAAGTTCGAAACGTATGTACTTTATTGTCAGACCGCGGTCGAGCCACTGCTGTTCGTAGTACGTCTTTATGTTCAGAATCTCGTCGTTCAGACCGCTGTGATACAAGTCGTCGGTTATGAACTGAACGGGGAGCTTGTTGCTTTCGAGCATGTACTTTGTGTATGTAAACATAAAGTTACTGTCCGTCTTCAGATGTACTAATCCGTTCTGAACAAGGAACTTGCGGTATCTGTTCATGAAGTACGTGCTGGTGAGTCGCTTTGTGGCTTTTTTCATCTGCGGATCGCTGAACGTAAGCCAAATCTCGCTCACTTCGCCTGCGGCAAAGAAACGTTCGATTATTTCGATGTTGGTGCGAAGAAAAGCCACGTTTTTCAGTCCGTCTTTGAGTGCCTCGGTTGCACCTGTCCACATTCTTGCTCCTTTTATGTCAACGCCGATGAAGTTTTTGTCGGGATACATTCGTGCCAGTCCGGTGGTGTATTCTCCTCGTCCGCATCCCAGTT
>JBGUGY010000414.1:0-9147 GCA_045111775.1 Bacteroidaceae bacterium
TCATCGTCAACAAGGTCTATTGAGTATGGCTGCATTATGCCAAGTTTCTCGAGATTTTTCTTCTTAGAGTGAATTCTCGAACCAAGAAAATGCTTCACCTCATCAATGAAATGATCGGAATTAGAGTTTGCCCATTCCTCAATGATAACCTGTGCCAGCATCTCGTCGTCATCGTTGAAAGCCATCAGTTCGCCAGAGTCCTGATGAGGCTGAAGGTGAATGTCTGTAACGATTGTTGACTCATCTGTTTCTGGGTATCTTGCAGCAATCTCGTCGAGTAACTGGTCTACCAAAACGTTCGATTTAATACTGAATTTCATTGTCGAAGTGTTATTTTGAAGTCAAAAGTATACAAATTTTTTAACATAAGAGGACTTTTGGGTTAAAAAAAATAAAAAATATTCGTTCGTCCATTCTTCCCGCTCTTTTGTCTTGTAATGTAGAGAACGGATTTTTTAGATATTGCCAGAATTTCTATATTGATGTTATTGTATTTTGTGGTCGTTTTTTTCATAAATGCTAAATGCTTTGAAAAATACCATGTCAAAAATACAATAAGCCTTGTCGCAAATATTTCAGTAATAATGCTTTCTGAAGAGTTTTCGACTAAAATAAAACTGTCGATAATTATCCGTGTTCAATATTTATAAAATGTCAAACAATACTCACAAAATAACATTTTTTAACATTTTGATTTAAGTCAAGAAATGCGAGTTTTTTTGTGCTTATTTGATATATTTTGTTTGTTGTTTGTTATATTTTTATTCTCTTTGCGGTCGAAAATAGAAGACTATTGAAAATGATGCTACTGAGATGCTGAAGGTATAAGTCTAAGACCATGCTGAAAAACGAGTGTTGATTTTGAATTACTAATAAAAGTTTAGGTAAACTGTAAATTTCATGAAAAAAATTAAAAACTTGGGTTCTGCTGATTTTAACAACAGCGGCAGTAAGAGGTATATCAAGCCGTCATCGGTTGCCATCGAGCTGCTGTGCAGTGGCAATATTGCCGAATTCTACATCTCTGGCGATATTCCGGTAGAGGATGGCTTGGCTAAAGAGCGTAGAAAAGAGATGAACGACCCTACAAAGGTTTTCTATTAAACTACCATTCCCCAAATAGATTATTATGAAGTAAAAACAATAAGATTATATTTTTCTGGATTTATGAATTTTTTGGCTTTTAAGAATTTTCCGAGACTTATTTTCGCTACATCTATCTTTGTAGTGTGTTCGTGCGCTGACGAGAATCTGTTTACAGATAACACGTCGGAAAAAACAAAAAAAGGTGAGGAGTACACTGTACTTATGTCGCAAGGCAAAAACACCAGATTGGATATGGTTGCAAAAAACAGTTGGTCTGATTTGCAGATGAACTGGAGCACCAACGACAAGTTGGCAGTTTATACAACTACATGCTGCGTTGTTAACAACGTTGCTGCAAGCTACGATTGCGTGCGAAACGGCATATTCACTGTTGATGTGAACAGCGAAAGCGGCAGTTTTACTCCGAGTACAAATGCAATGTTCAAGGGTTCTGTAACAGGTACGCCGGTGGCAGGTTCTTATATGTACGCCATCTATCCTTGGAACGAACGATATACCGAGACTATCGCCAATGTAGACGGAAAGTGTAATTTTACTTTTGGCGAACTCGATTTCAAGAATCAGACGCAGCAGGTTGCAACCTTGTCTGATATCTCAATGTCTGATGTATCAAACCTTTGTGTTCTTGGCGGTTCGGGCATCGTTAATCAGGAAAATATTGATACAAAGACACTTCCAAATGTCAAGATGGACATGCTTGTTCCTATGTTCCGCATTCAGGTTAAGGTTCCGGCAGAGAAGCGTGCCGACGGCAAGTTCTCTCATCCTACAATAGCTCAGTTCAGCGGTCAGGATGCTTGCTTCTTCTCAAAAGGACGTATCGAATGTGAAAATCACTTCCTTAGAGTTGAGGGCGCAGGCGAGAAGACATCATACTTCGAACTGACTCTCGGCAACGGCGATACTGGCGAGTACAGCACAAGCGGACTTAACAATCCTATTGTTTATGAAGTTCCATTCGCAAGCCTTTCTAACAATCAGAAGAAGGCTGAAGACGGCAAATACGATTATGTTATTACAAAAGAGGAGGACGGCTACTATATGCACCTCGACCTTTACATCGCAATGCCTCCGGTAGCAGTAGACAGACATATAACTGCTCCTGATGGAATGACTGTAAGTTACGAGGAACTAAGAAGAAGACTCTCGGTTATCGTCTTCACTCGTGTTGACGATGGCGTTTCTACAACTTCTGATGATGTGATTCCTACAAACTTCGATGAGTTTGTTTATTCAATGAAGATGGTTGGCGAGGGCGCAAAGGAATATGTTGCTGGAAAGTGCTTCAGCTTTAACTATACAGAGCAGCCTGATGACAAGAGTATCCTTCTTAACGGTGACTGGCAGGGCGAAATGATTGATACAAACCGCGGTCGTGCTTACTGGGGACAGGGTTATGCAGGCGAGAACCTCAACAGCGTAGATTTCTACGGATTAAGAGACTACATGAAGATGAACTTCGAGGCTTGCAAGCCACAGGGCATCAACCTGAAGCTGTTCTACAACAAAAACGGCAATTATGAGCGTATCGACGTAAACGACAATGACTTGCAGGAGACAACCAAGGCAATGTTCGTAAACGAGGTTCAGGAGCATCTTGTAAGCGATATGTCTCAGCACTATAACGGAAACAACTATTATGTTGCCGAAGGTATCGAGAACTTGGTATTCTTTGCATACACAAACGGCAAGTACGAGGTTTACACAGGCGAGACTACATACGATGCAGCGTCTAAGAACTATTACGGAACGGTAAACGGCAGCAGACAGCAGCTTTACTTCCATCTGATTGAGAGCCCAGATAAGAGCGAGTTGAACAAAAGTAATTCAGATTTCTGCATAAAGGACAACGGAACATACTCTTATAAGAAGTGTAAGTATGTAATGCCAATCGACGATATGCTGAGCATCAACTTCTCATTGTTCGTGACAAACTCTCAGCAGACAAATTACGACGGTAAGAAGGGCGTTATCTGCAACGGTATCATTGACCGCGGAACAGAAGTAACATACGACTATGTTAAGAATCCGGGCGATTTGTGGTATGAGTCTAACGGTAATACAGGCAATGCCAACACTGGCAATTGGGCTGGCAACCTTTACACCGAATCTGTTGGAAAATCGTTCTATTCAACTCTTGGCAACTACAGCCTTGCTTACGATGCTTATGCAAAGAACGACGGAACTTCAATGTTCTTCCGTAATGGAGGAAACTTGAGTTACAAGGATGTAGATTTCAAGAATCTGTGCATCGTAAAGAGTAACTTCAACTATGTTACTTATAACACTCCAAAGGCACGCTATGGTAACTTCAAGGTTTATCTGGGCGAGAGCTTCGACCTGTTCAAGGGTAACAGAAATCTCGGCGATGTTGAATCACAGCGCAGATTCTCAAAGATTTACGGAATCTATCACTACGAGGGTGGAGCAACATTCCCATTGGGACGCTTGGCTTACAACATGGTTCCTGCTAATTTCGAAGATTATAATATTATATATGTAGATGCAACACACTTAAGATTATCCGCACTCGATCCAAAGACAAAAGTTGATTCATCTAATAAGGTAAATTACACATGTCGAGCAACCAATTGGCTGTTCAAGAAGCAGTAAGTAGAATTTATGAAGCAATTATATGTAAAACCAGTGGCTATTGTACACGAGATTATAGAGCGTGTATCGATATTAGAATCAAGTGACAATGCTTCTGAAGAATGGCATTTTGGCGGATATACAAGATAATCTTATAAGAAAACGGCGGGGCAGTGATGTTCTGCCGTTTTTTATTTACGAAAAAAGCGGAAGAGTCTTTTTGGAAGACCATTCCGCTTAAAATTTTTTTTCAGAATGAAAAACACGAATATAAATCTGGCAACATCGGTTAAACGTTAATGTCTTAGAAACTTGTGCGCGAAGAATGTTGTCAATAGCGATTGCTTGTAAATCTAAACATTCTCAACCGGGATGTCGCCGAGAGAAAAGCCTTTCTCATCGTCCTCGTCCGATGGAGTTGATGGTTCTTCTGTTTCAGGAACAGGCTCTTCTGGAATGTCATCGTCTTTATGGCAAGCCGACATCGTTGCCAAGCAAAGCGCCAATATGATTATTGCTTTTCTATTCATAAGTCTATAATTAAGAGTTTTATGCAAAAATATACAAAAATGTTTGAAAAAATAGCGTTTGTTTAACATTTTTTTATTTATTTTGCGCGTTCGAGAAGATTATAAAGTGAAAAATGAAATATTTTAAGATTTTCATCATTTCTGTGCTGCTGGCAGTTGTCTGCAACGCGGCAGATGCTCAGAAAAAGTATAACTATCAGACTGTCGATGGCGATCCGCTGAAGGCTCGCATCTATACACTCGACAATGGCCTGAAAGTATATCTTACTGTAAATAAGGTAGAACCACGCATTCAGACTTATATCGCAGTGAGAGTCGGCGGTAAGAACGACCCTCACGAAACAACTGGTCTGGCGCACTATCTTGAGCATCTGATGTTCAAGGGAACTACTTCGTATGGTACAACCGATTACAAGCGCGAGAAGCCTTTGCTCGACAGCATCGAGGCTCGCTACGAGGTTTATCGCCACACTCGCGATGAGGCTCAGCGCAAGGCTATCTATCATAAAATTGACTCGCTCAGTTACTTGGCATCAACCATCGCCGTGGCTAACGAGTACGATAAGCTGATGGCTCAAATTGGTTCGGTTGGAAGCAACGCCTACACAAGCGAGGATGTTACTTGCTACATCGAGGATATTCCAAGCAATGAGGTTGATAACTGGGCTAAGATTCAGTCTGATAGATTCAAGGATTTGGTTATCAGAGGATTCCATACTGAGCTCGAGGCCGTTTACGAGGAGTATAACATCTATCTTACACGCGATTTCGATAAGGTCTTTGAGCAGACAAACAAGATTCTCTTCCCAAATCATCCTTACGGAATGCAGACTGTTATCGGAACTCAGGATCACTTGAAGAATCCTTCGATAACAAACATCAAGAACCACTTTAAATATTGGTATGTGCCTAACAATGTGGCAATTTGCATGAGTGGTGATTTCGATTTCGACGAGGTTATGGCTACAATCGACAAGTATTTCGGCGACTGGAAGCCAAATCCACAGCTTAAATATCTTGACATTCCTACCGTTAAGCCGCTAACAGCTCCTGTATATAAAGATGTGTACGGACGCGAGGCTGATATGGTTACTGTGTCATGGCCTTTCCCTGGAAGCAGTAGCAAGGAGGCTGATTATCTTAATCTTATCGAGAAGCTTCTTACAAACGGAACTGCTGGATTGTTCGATTTGAATCTTAATCAGCAGCAGAAAGTGCTTGAGGCTGAGGCATATAACAACTCGATGAGCGATTATTCTGTGCTCTACACAATAGCCGTTCCCAAAGAAGGTCAGACGCTAGAACAGGCTCGCGACTTGCTCGTTGCCGAAGTAAAGAAGATTGCCGATGGCGATTTCAGCGAGGAACTTCTGAAGGCGGTTATCAATAATCTTCGTCTTTCAAAGATGAAGGCACTCGAGAAGAACAGCAGTCGTGCAAGCATGTTTGTGAGCGCATTTGTCGATGGTGTTGACTGGAAATATCGTGTTGAGGAAATCGACCGCCTTTCAAAAATTACAAAGGCTGACCTTGTTGCGTTTGCAAAACGCACATTGACAGATGGTTATGCTTGCATCTACAAGCATAAGGGCGATGATCCTAACGAGAAGAAGATTGAAAAGCCTGCCATCTCGCCAATCGAGATGAACCGAAACAAGTGCAGCGACTTCGTAAAGAATGTTGCTGAAACCAAGGTTGAGAAGATTGAGCCAAAGTTCATCGACTTCAAGAAAGACTTGAGCGTTTCTGATTTCAAGAATGGAAACAAACTTCTTTATAAGCAGAATTCAGACAACAGTCGTTTCAAACTTTCGTACATTGTTGAGCACGGAAGCAAGAACGATCGCGAGTTGAGTGTTGCATCAGATTTGATGAACTATGCAGGAACATCGAAGTTGAGTGCCGAGCAGATTCAACGAAAACTCTACGAACTTGCTTGCGAAATTTCTGTCAATGTTTCGCCAAAGCGCACAACGGTAGTCATCAGCGGTTTGTCTGAAAATATGAAACCTGCGATGGAACTTTGCGAAAAGTGGCTTGCCGAGGCAAACGTTAGCAAAGAGGTTTATGCAGATTTTGTTGCAAACACAATCGAATCTCGAAGAGTTAGCAAACTCGATCAGCGAAGCAATTTCTCGCATCTTCAGACTTGGGGAATGTTCGGCGACAAGAATAGCATGACAAATATTCTTTCGCAGAAGGAACTTGAAAGTGCAGACCCAAAGACTCTGCTCGCACAACTTGGCAAGCTGAAGGATTATAAGCAGACAGTTTTGTATTATGGTCCGCTTTCAATGGCTGAGGTTGCAAAAATGGTCGATAAGTTGCATAAGACTGCAAAACAATCAAGGCCAGCCGAGGTTGATAATGATTTTGTGAAGCAGGAAGTGTCAAAGACTGAGGTATTTATCGCTCCTTATGAGGCGAAAAATATATACATGCAGATGTATTCTAACGATGGTCAGAAGTACAATACAGCCATTGTTCCAGAGATTGAGTTGTTCAACAACTACTTCGGACAGGACATGAGTTGTGTTGTTTTCCAAGAATTGCGTGAGGCTCGCGGATTGGCTTACTCGGCATCTGCACGATATGTGAACGGAGCTGGCAAGGACAAGACAAATTCGTTCTACACATACATCATTACTCAGAACGACAAGATGAAGGATTGTGTGAGTGTGTTCAAGGATATTATCGAGAACATGCCGAAGAGCGAGACTTCGTTTGCAATGGCTAAAGAGGCTCTGCTGAAACGACTTGCCACAGTCCGAACATCGCGTGAGTGGGTTCTGAACTCATATTTCAATGCTCAGGATATGGGACACGACCACGATATCGACGCCGATGTATATAATAAGGTGCAGGATATGACGCTCGACGATCTTGTTGATTTCCAGAAGGAAAACGTGAAGGGACGTACATATCGATACCTCATTCTCGGCGATTCGAAGGAACTCGACATGGACTTCTTGAAGAGTCTTGGCGAGGTTCACGAAGTGTCTACCGAAACTATTTTCGGCTACTAAATCGTACATTACATATTCAAGAATATCGGGTTGTTTCTCAACGAAAAATTGGGAAACAACCTTTGTGTGTCTGTATGTTAAAGTCTCTATTTTATAGATGAAAACGTACTAAAATAATGTAAATTGGAAAAGAATATGGATTTTATTCGCATAGTTGTGCGAAATATTATTATCTTTATCCCCAGATAAATACAAACAAGTACTAACCAAAAATAAACAAACTATTATGGCAAAAAAGTATGTATGCACAGTGTGCGGTTATGTTCATGAGGGCGATTCTGCACCAGAAAAATGTCCAAAGTGTAAAGTCCCTGCAAGCAAGTTTAAGGAGGTTGTAGACGAGCCAAAGAGCCTGAAAGGAACTCAGACAGAGAAGAACCTTCATGAGGCATTTGCTGGCGAATCTATGGCTCGAAACAAGTACACATATTTTGCTTCTAAGGCAAAGAAAGAGGGCTTTGAGCAGTTGGCAGAGATATTCTTGAAGACTGCTGACAACGAGAAGGAACACGCCAAACTTTGGTTCAAGGAACTGAATGGCATCGGTTCTACTGCCGAGAACCTTTTGGCTGCTGCTGAGGGCGAGAACTATGAGTGGACTGACATGTACGAGGGCTTTGCTAAAACAGCCGAGGAAGAGGGCTTTACAGCCCTTGCTGCTAAGTTCCGCATGGTGGCTGCCATCGAGAAGCGTCACGAGGAGCGTTACCGTGCTCTTCTAAAGAATATTGAGATGCAGGAAGTATTTGCAAAGAGCGAAGTTAAGGTTTGGGAGTGCCGCAACTGCGGTCATATTGTAGTGGGTGAGAAAGCTCCAGAGGAGTGCCCTGTCTGCAACCATCCACAGGCATTCTTCGAAATCCACGTTGATAACTTTTGATTTTTGAAAAATTGCGTTTGTAAAACGTATAATATCATTTTTCTGAAAAGAGACGAGAGGCTGCATTTTTATGGATGCAGCCTTTTTTTTGTTAAAAATGCTTAAAAATGGCGCAATTCTGAAATGGTTTAATAAAATAAATTGCTCTAAATGATAATCTGTTTAGAAAAAATACTATCTTTGCCAGCACGAGGAAAAAGTCGATTTTTCTGTTCGTAACTTTTAAAGATAATACCAAATAGTCATTGATTTCGCATTTTCTTCCTTATTTCGGGAGATGCTATGAAAGCGGAGTTAGGCGTGAACTAAAATAATATAAATAAAATACAAACATTTCTATGAAAAAAATTATCCTAATAGCATCTGTTATAGTGATTTTTTCATTCTTCGGATGTGGACAAAGTGGCATTGAGGATACCTATTGGCGAAACGAAAAGACTGGCGAATGGTTCGTTGGCTTTGTCGACAATCAGGTTATTTACGACAGTAAGTGTTGGGACGTCGTCTCGCGCAGCGATGACAAGGATTGCTATGTTTTGCATGCTGCAAACAATGGCGATACGCTGCAAGTAAACGTTGGTGCAGCTGAATCGGGCATTCGCACGATTTCAGTTGGCGCAGATAAGGCCGAATGTAGCCTTATAAAATCGTCGACCATGCCCGACTATCCCGAGAAGGACAATCGTACAGAAATTGTTGATAACAACTATTGTAAAGTCGACAGCGTAACAATTTCGGGCTTGATAAGAAACATGCCAGAAGGAGTGCGTGAAATTAGATTGAAAAAAGACTGCGGGTGTGCTGACTCGTATGATGATATAGTAGTGCCGCTCGATTCTGTAGGCAGATTTTGCTTGCGTATGCCAGTGCTGAATACTACATTTTATGGTTTGAGATGCGGTGGCTCTGATTTATATAATATTGCAGAGCCTAATAAATCGTACTTTCTTTTGTATGATGTAAAGGAGAATAAACAGTTGTTTATGGGCAAGGATGTTCGTCTGCAAAACGA
>JBGUGY010000415.1:0-3709 GCA_045111775.1 Bacteroidaceae bacterium
ACGAGGATTTCCTTCAGAACTACAAAGTAAACATCCCAGCCGACTTCAACTTCGGATATGACGTCATAGACGCATACGCCGAGGAGCAGCCCGACAAAGAGGCAATCCTCTGGGTGAACGACAAAGGCGAAGAGAAACATGTAACATACCGAGCATACAAAAACATAACCGATAAATGTGCTTCTTTTCTTCAGGAAATTGGTATTGAGAAAGGCGACCGCGTGATGCTTATCCTTAAGCGACGCATAGAATGGTGGTACACAATGGTTGCCCTGCACAAAATCGGAGCGGTGGCAATCCCTGCCACTCACATGCTCACCGAGAAGGATATCATCTACCGCTGCCACATGGCAGGCATAAAATGCATAATTGCATGCGGCGACTCGCAGATTCTAAACAATATTCAGAAGGCTAAGAGATTCAGCCCTACGCTGAGATGCTGCGTCTCAATAGGTCCGGATGTTCCAAACGGATGGTACAACTATTGGAGAGGTCTCGACGAGGCTGAACCGTTCGAAAAGCCAAAGCAGCGTAACAAGATTACGGACAACTTCCTACTCTACTTCACCAGCGGAACAACAGGAGAGCCTAAGATGGTAATGCACGACTATTCATATCCTCTTGCACACATCATCACAGCCAAATACTGGCACAACCTTCACGACGGCTCGCTGCACCTCACACTTGCCGACACAGGCTGGGGAAAAGCCGTATGGGGTAAGTTCTACGGACAGATGATTGTCGGAGCAAAAGTTTTCGTCTACGACTACGAAGGTCACTTCAAGCCAGAGACGCTGCTCAAGATAATGCAGGACTACAAGATTACTTCGTTCTGCGCGCCTCCAACAATCTACCGCTTCCTTATCCGCGAGGACATCAGCAAATACAACCTGTCATCGCTCGAGTACTGCACAACCGCAGGCGAGGCTCTCAACCCAAGCGTTTTCAACGAGTGGAAAGAGAAGACAGGCATAACGATATACGAGTCGTACGGACAGACCGAGACAACTCTCGTTGTTGGAACATATCCTTGGGTTAAGCCGAAACCTGGCGCAATGGGCGTAAGAAATCCTCAGTTCGACATCGATGTTGTAGATGAAAACGGAAACCACGTTAAGCCAATGGAGCACGGCGAACTCATCATCCGTCTCGACAAAGGCAAGCCACTCGGACTCTTCAAGAGCTATTACCGCAACGACGAGATGACCGAGAAGCGCACGCAGAACAACATGTACTACACCAACGATATCGTATATTACGACGAGGACGGATATCTATGGTACGTTTCGCGTTCCGACGATGTTATCAAGACTTCTGGCTACCGCGTAGGTCCGTTCGAGGTTGAGTCGGCTCTTATGACTCACGAGGCTGTTGTTGAATGTGCCATCACGGCTGTTCCCGACGATATTCGCGGAAACATCATCAAAGCAACAATCGTTCTTTCAGATGAGTACAAGAGCAAGGCTGGCGACGCACTCGTAAAAGAACTTCAGGAGCACGTTAAGAAAGAAACCGCTCCTTACAAATATCCTCGAATAATTGAGTTTGTCGATGAACTTCCAAAGACCATCAGCGGAAAGATTAGAAGAGTAGAAATCAGAGACAAAGACAAGTTGAAGAAGTAAAAATATCCCGAAAAGGTGATGCACAACATATTATTTTGCATCACCTTTTTTTATTTTTTGAAAAAAACCGAAACTTACTTGCATTTTCAAAATATTGGACATATATTTGCTGCATAGTTTTTACAATATACTTCACATTAAAAGATACAATATCTTTTTTCCAATTTATTTATTTTATTAATTCATTAAATCATTTAGTAATATGATTAGATCTCTACTTTTCGTATCAGCATTTATTGCTGGAACTTTGACCGTATCTGCTCAGACAGAGAAGTTTGTTGCCGTTCAGGAAGATGAACAGACAATCAACTTCACCGACAACAAGTTCGGCACAACCAATCTCGACGCTGAAATTGTTCCGGGCAAGACAATCAAGACTATCACAGAAACAGGTGAAGTCTTGGAATGGAACGATATCAACACAAGTGTGATAAAGAAGACCATAAACGGAGTAAACGGCGAAGTTCCTTTCAACTATGTAACATCAACAGGAAACCCGTATGTTTCATTCACCGCTGAGAAGGTTGAAAAAACCACAGACTACAGAGCTCTCTACACATACTATCTTCCTGATGGTAGCAACGGTCTGCCTAAGTCTGGCTTGTATTACAAGTTCACTCCAAAGAAAAATGGTTCTTTGAAGATGGCAATTAATGTCAACAAAGGCAACAGAGAGACATTCTTTGTTGAAGAGTCGTCAAAGCTTCCTGTTCCTTACACAGCTGAAGGATATGTTCCGGGACAGAACGACCAAGAAGGTAAAAACGTTTTCTTTACAAACGACGACCTCATTGCACAACGTAGCGGTACAAATTCAGAGTATGTAATTGGTGGTGGTAACCGAGTATTCTATGGATGGATTACGGCTACAGTCGAAGCAAACAAGACATACTACTTGTTCCTTCACAGCGCACAGATTGGCTTCCAAGGCTACGAGTTCACTCCAGAGGGCACAACAGGCATTGCTAAGACAAGCGCAGTTTCTGCAGACGAGACAATCTACACTATCAACGGTGTCCAGACCAACAATCTCGAAAGTGGTAAAATCTACATTAAGGGTGGCAAGAAGTTCATCGCTAAGTAAAATCTGAATTTTCACAATATCAAAGAGGCAGTACGGATTTTTCTCCGTGCTGCCTTTTTCTTATCAAGAGGCGAAATCTTGCATTTCAGCTCAAACAAAATATTCTACCGAAATCCCCAGAACTTCCGTCGAAACTATCTAAAACGTGAGTTCAAAATTAAGCCCAAGATTATTCATACATTTGCAAGCCCCCCCCCAAAAAAACAGCAAACAAAAAAAGCCAGTCCCACCAAAAAAGGAACTGGCTCAATCAGAAATACTATAAACTTATTTACTTTTTCTTCTTCTGAACAATTGCATCGATGGCTGCGATAGCTGTGATTGTAACAACCTCGCGAACGCTGCTCTCGAAGTCTGTGAAGTGGATAGGCTTGTTCAATCCCATCTGGATAGGGCCAATCACCTCAACATCGTTCGTCATGCCCTGAATAAGTTTGTATGCGGTATTTGCACTGCTCAAGTTAGGGAATACGAGCGTATTTACATCCTGCCCCTTCAGACGAGAGAACGGATACTTGCGGTCGCGCATTTCCTTGTCGAGTGCGAAGTTAAGCTGCATCTCACCGTCGATAAGTCTGTTGGCATCCTCTTCCTGAAGAATTCTGACAGCCTCGTGAACCTTGGCTGGGCTACCAACTTGGTCAGCACCAAAGTTTGAGTACGAAATCATGGCTGTTACAGGCTTCTGATTGAAGAACTTAACAGTCTCCTCGGCCAGACGAGCAACATCAACCAAAGTCTCTGTGCCCGGATGACGGTTGATAAGCGTATCGGCAATGAAGTATGTGCCCTTCTTTGAGTTAAGGATGTGCATTGCGCCAAAGTGGTCGTAACCAGGCTTGATGCCTACAACCTCCTTAGCTACCTTGATTGTATTGCTGTACTTTGTATAAACACCAGTGATGAAAGCGTCAGCCTCGCCAGTCTCAACCATCATCATACCAAAGTAGTTGCGCTCAAACATCTTGTCGTCAGCCTCCTCGTAAGTGTAGCCCTCGCG
>JBGUGY010000416.1:0-2334 GCA_045111775.1 Bacteroidaceae bacterium
CTTGTTCGGTTACTCTCAACGATGGCTGTCATCATATTCTGTGGAACATCTGCGTAGTTTGCAAGCAGCTGCTTTGTATCCTTTGGAAGACAATATCCACCATAGCCAAAACTTGGATTATTGTAATGTGAGCCGATGCGTGGATCGAGTCCAACTCCCTGAATAATTGCCTGACTGTCAAGCCCCTTCACCTCAGCATAAGTATCAAGTTCGTTGAAATAACTTACACGCAACGCAAGGTATGTGTTTGCAAACAACTTAACAGCTTCAGCCTCCTTCATGCCCATGAAAAGAGTATCGATTTCAGGCTTCAGAGCACCTTCCTGCAGTAATGCGGCAAACAGTTTGGCAGCATTTTCGAGGAATGGAATGTCTGCAATCTTGCTGATAGCCTCATTTTCGGCAGAAATTCTATCGTCGTTTGACGTGTTGTTTATCAACTTCGGATAGCCGACGATAATTCTGCTTGGATACAGATTGTCGTACAATGCCTTGCTCTCGCGAAGAAATTCAGGAGAGAAAAGCAAGTTGAACTTTTTGTCCTTAAGCAACGGCTCAGACATGAATTTCTGAGCATATTTTATATACAGATTTCTGGTATATCCAACAGGAATGGTGCTTTTAATTACCATTACAGCGTCTGGATTCACATCGAGAACCAAATCTATGACCTCCTCGACGTGCGATGTGTCGAAGTAATTTTTTGCAGAATCGTAGTTTGTTGGAGCTGCGATGACTATGAAATCGGCATTTTTGTACGCCTCACGTCCGTCAAGAGTTGCAACCAAATTCAGTTCTTTCTCTGCAAAGTATTTTTCAATGTACTCATCCTGAATTGGAGAAATTCTTTTGTTTATCTTCTCTACTTTTTCAGGAATAACGTCTACAGCCGTAACTTTGTGGTGCTGTGACAACAATGTAGCAATGCTCAAGCCAACATATCCTGTGCCGGCAACCGCTACCTCAAGATTTTCAAAGTTTCTCATTTATGCATACCAATATCCCCCAGAAAGCACACAACTTACTGAGAAACAATACATTAATTATTTTCCATTTTTCAACTTGGGAATTTTCACCAAGATTTTAGTATATGCAAAAGTAATAAATTACTTTCGAATTAACAAGTTTTACCGAATAGTTTTGAAAAACACATCTTCAATTCCTACTCTTCAATATAATCTATCAGATTTCTGAAGATTCTATTCAAATCATAATTAGGCTGCCAGCCAAGAGTTTGTAACTTGCTGGTTGACAGGCGTAACTTAGTTACGGGAGCGTATCCCATATTGTCGGCAATTTCAACCCGGACATCAATATCTTTGTTAAAATTGTCGCGCAAATATTCTGCCATGCCGCGAGCAGAGATGTAAGTCTCCTCGTTTGCAACATTATATGCCTCGCCAGCATTACCTTTTAACAAAATGTAGAGAATGGCAGAGATACTGTCTATTGTATAACAATACGGACGAGCCGCCTCGCCTGTGGTATGAAGAACGATATCCTTACCTGTAGCAGCGCAACGAGCAAACTGGGCAATTACTCTGTTATCATCCTTAGAAATGCCTGCGCCAGTGGTCTGTGTAAGTCGGACAATCTTCGCCGGAACGCCATACTGCGACGAATACAAAGCACACAGATTCTCGGCTGCACGTTTAGCCATCGGATAAGAACTGCGCACACTCATCGGGTCGAGATAACCTTGAACGTCCTCAGAAACGCAAGATGAATCATCGGTAATTGTTCCGTAGACTTCGAGCGACGAGAGAAAGGCAAAGCCCTTAACGCCTTCCGATTTTGCATATTCGAGAAGACGCTGAGTTCCGTTTATTATAATATTGAATGTGTCTACAGGCTTTTCTACAAAGAATCTGCTTGATGTTGGTGCAGCACAGTGAACAACATAATCAACCTTACCTAAAGATGAATAATCGAACGAAGAAAGGTCACATTCTACAATTTGCAAACGATTGTCGCCCCCGAACAAAGTTTTTGCCTTTTCAGCATTTCTTACCGGAGCGATAATTTTCACGTCTTCGTCGAGAGCCAATAGACATCTGACGAGGATTGAGCCAATCAGCCCCGTTGCGCCAGTTATCAGAAATGATGAGCCATGCAACTCCTTCCGCAAAGCGAATGTCTTGCAGAAATCTTCAATATCACGAAGCAAAACACTTGATTTTCCCATAGAATTCATCACTACTTTAGAAACCAAAAATCTGCTGATTCTCATGAACCTGAACCATCGCTCTGAAGATGAAGAAATCGGTCGGCGTTGTGATTTTTATGTTCTCCATCGGACCAATGATTGTATTCATCTTGTAGCCGGCATGACTC
>JBGUGY010000417.1:0-5240 GCA_045111775.1 Bacteroidaceae bacterium
ACAATGAAACTTTTAAGTACGTTTCCGTTAGTGTATGGCAGAACCATCACGAACACATAGAACATTCCGGCGAGTGATGCCAATGGAAGGAACTGGTTGCCTGGCATGGTTACTGCAAGAACCAACGTAACAGGGATAAGCAGAAGACTTACGATGAGTGTTGTTGGGTGACCAATTACAAGTGCTGGCGACATACCGATGTAGAACTCCTTTTTGTCACCAAACTTCTTTGCGATAAGCTCGCGTATTGCCTCTGAGATTGGCTTCAAACCTTCGATAAAGAGGCTTGTGATTCTTGGGATAAGTTCCATTACTGCTCCCATCTTGATGCCAAGACCCAGAATGGCTGGTATGCCACCAGCAAATTTACGTTCTTCTGCGCATCCATTTAAGAATGGAGGAAGAACGGAATTTCCATTCTGGTCTGTTATTTTTTCTAAGCCATTTATTAACTGTTCTGTGCTATCGCATGCAAAACAAGCAATTATTACACCTACGATTACACCAAGAAATAAAGGCTCGCCAAACAAACCAAACTTCTTCTTCATGCCTTCTGCATCGATATTCAGTTTTTCGAATCCCGGAATCTTATCGAGAACTTTGCCTATTACGATGGCAAATGGAGTGAATCCTTGACAGAATGGCTGTGGAATGCTGATGCCTTCCATATTAGGGTAGAACTTCTGGAATTTCTTTGCTGTAAGGTCTGCCATAACAAGGGTTATGATGTAGCAGATGATTGCTGCAAAGAATCCCCATGCTATCGGTAAACTCCATCCAAGACTGTCGGCAAGAAAATAGGTTACAGCGCCAATGAAGGCAAAATGCCAGTAGTTCCAAAGGTCGATGTTTACTGTTCGGGTGCAACCAAGCAGCAAAAGCAGAAGGTTAACGCCAAGACAAACAGGGATGATGAACGCTCCAACTGGTGTGTTGTATGCAACAGAGGCGGCTGCTGGCCATCCCATGTCGAACACCTTCAACTCAAGACCGTAAATTCTGACAACATCGTTTAGTGCAGGTCCAAGACTACTTGTTAGCAAGCCTGTGATAACACCTAAGCCTACGAAACCTACTCCGACATAAAGACCGCTTTTCAGAGCCTTAGAAAATTTGATGCCAATACATACACCAAGTATTGTAAAGATTATAGGCATCATAACGGCGGCTCCAAGGCCGATGATGTAAGAGAAAAATTGTTCCATAAAAAGGTTTTTCTTTTTTGATTAAAATATATTAGTTAATAAATTTGGGTGCTAAGTTAGCAATTTTTTCTCATAATATAGTTATCGCACACGAAATATTTAAGTCAGCCTAATGTTAAATATTCTTTAATGTTCGTTTCCTTTTGCTGTTGCTTATGGATATTGTCTATTTTTTTTTCACAGTCAACAAAAAGCAAGCGCCACAAGAAAAGAATCTTGCAGCGCTTTATATAACATAAGTCTGTTTGTTACAAAGGAATGTTGCCGTGCTTCTTTGGAGGAAGTGTCTTCATCTTGTTGCGAGCCATCTCGAGTGCCTGAATAATTTTCTTTCTTGTATCCTGAGGCATGATAATCTCGTCGATGTAGCCGAGTTCTGCAACTCTGTATGGATTTGCAAAGTTCTCCTTGTACTCCTCGATGTGCTTCTTCTTCTCCTCGTCCGAAGCCTTGCGGTATAGAAGGTTTACTGCGCCCTCTGCACCCATAACGGCAACCTCGGCTGTTGGGTATGCAAAGTTCACGTCTGAGCCAATCTGCTTACAAGCCATAACGATGTATGCACCGCCGTAAGCCTTTCGGGTAATTACTGTTACCTTTGGAACTGTTGCCTCTGCGTAAGCGTAGACAACCTTTGCGCCGTGGCGGATGATTCCGTTGTGCTCCTGAGCTGTTCCTGGAAGGAATCCCGGAACATCCTCGAATGTTACCAATGGAATATTGAAGCAGTCGCAGAATCTTACGAAGCGTGCAATCTTGTCAGATGCGTCGATGTCGAGAACGCCTGCGTAGTATGCTGGCTGGTTTGCAACGATACCGACTGTTCTGCCAGCCATACGACCGAAACCGATGATTGCATTCTTTGCAAAGTTGCCCTGAACCTCGAAGAAATAGTGGTCGTCAAGCACAGGCTCGATGATATCCTTCATGTCGTAAGGCATGTTAGGGTCAGCAGGGATAACTGTATTCAGCGATTCCTCAACTCTTGCAATATCGTCGTTTGTTGGAACGGTAGCAATCTCGTCCATGTTGTTTGATGGCAAGAAACTCAGAAGCTCGCGGATTGCCATAAGCTGCTCCTCCTCAGTATTGCTAAGGAAGTGTGCAACGCCGCTCTTGCTGCTGTGAGTGTAAGCACCGCCAAGCTCCTCCTTGCTTACGTCTTCGTGAGTTACGGTCTTTACAACATCCGGACCAGTGATGAACATGTGGCTGTTGTCCTTAACCATAAAGATGAAGTCGGTAAGTGCTGGAGAATAGCATGCACCGCCGGCGCAAGGGCCCATGATTGCTGAAATCTGTGGGATTACGCCCGATGAAATTGTGTTGTTGTAGAAGATTGAGGCAAAACCTGTAAGGCTTTCAACACCTTCCTGAATACGAGCACCGCCCGAGTCGTTAAGACCGATGATAGGAGCACCGTTTCTGAGTGCCAGTTCCTGAATCTTTACAATTTTCTGAGCATTTACGGCACTTAGAGTACCGCCATATACTGTGAAGTCGAATGCGTAGACAAAAACCTGCTTGCCGTCAATCTTACCGTATCCTGAGATAACGCCATCGCCCGGAATGTGCGATTTGTCCATTCCGAAGTTTGTGCATCTGTGAACGGCAAACTTGTCCATCTCGACAAACGTACCCTTATCGAGCAGCATGTCAATACGTTCGCGGGCAGTCATCTTGCCTGCTGCGTGCTGCTTCTCAATGCGGTCAAGTCCGCCGCCAAGTTCTGCAGTCTTGTTTTTCTCTTCAAAAACTTTGTACTTATCTTCTATTTCCATATAAAAGGAATTTGAATTATCATTTATTATCTAAGTCAAGCAACACCAATACTTGGTCTGAGGCAACGGTATCGCCCTCGTTCACAAGAATCTCCTTGATTGTGCAGTCTTGGTTCACCTTGTAGTTGCTCTGCATCTTCATTGCCTCGATAACTACTATGGTGTCGCCAGCCTTCACCTTGTCGCCAGCCTTTGCATGCACGCTTACAATCTTTCCAGGCATAGGAGAGATTATCTTGCTGTCCTGACGGTCATCCTCGCCCTTCTTCAAGCGTAGATACTTGGCTGTTGAGTCGATAATCTCAACATCGTAAGAAGAGAAGTTTGCATTGACTTTGTATTTCTTTCCGCTTTCTGAGCGGATAAACTCTGCGTTAAAAGACTTTCCATCATACAAGATAGAACATCCGCCTCTTTCAACGAACGCAATGTCAAGGTCGTACTCTGTGCCATCAATCTTTATGCGTACGTTATTGCCCTGCTTGCTGATCAGTTCAACGTCAGCAATTCTGTCACCTATCTTTATTTCCATAATTATATTCTTAAAACGCCTTTGTGCAAACCAAATTCTCTCCAACGGCTTGTAGCAGTGGCATCAGCCGAAACAACAGTCTTGTTCTCTTCAAGATTCATCAGATAGTCGATGTAGGCTGCAACTATTGCAATGTTTTGCTTTGTACCGCTCTCAGGATCTTTCTTTGTCAGTTCCTCGCCGTGCTTTGCAATGAAGCCGGTATCGTAGTGTCCTTCTACGAAATCAGGAGTAGACATGATGTTGCGCAAGTACTTGATATTGTTCTTGATACCTGTAATCTTGAACTCATACAGAACTCGGCGCATACGCTCGATTGCGTACTCGCGTGTTACTGCCCATACGATGAGCTTACCAATCATTGGGTCGTAGTGAACAGGGATTTCGTAACCCTCGTAAACATAGCTATCCCAACGAACGCCGATACTGTTCGGCTCAACAAGTTGTTTGATTACGCCCGGAGCAGGCATGAAGTTCAGGTCTGTATCCTCGGCACAGATACGGCACTCGATGGCATGACCTCTCTGCTTGATGTCTTCCTGCTTTAAGCGCAATGGAATGCCTGATGCTACGTTAATCTGCTCTTTTACAAGGTCAATACCCAAAACCTCTTCGGTGATAGGATGTTCAACCTGAAGACGGGTATTCATTTCGAGGAAATAGAAATTGTGGTTCTTGTCAACCAAGAACTCGATTGTACCGGCACCTTCGTAGTGTACAGCCTTTGCTGCTGCAACTGCGGCTTCGCCCATCTGCTTCTGTAGTTCTGGAAGCATGAATGGAGAAGGTGACTCTTCTACAATCTTCTGGTTGCGGCGCTGAACAGAACATTCGCGCTCGCAAAGATGTATAACGTTACCATACGAATCGCCAAGAATCTGGAATTCAATATGATGTGGTTCTTCTACGAATTTTTCGATGTAAACGGTATCGTCGCCGAAAGAAGAAAGTGATTCTGATTTAGCGCTTGTGTATGCTTCAACAACCTCTTCTTCTGAGCGAATCAAGCGGATACCTTTACCTCCGCCTCCCATTGATGCCTTCATCATTACAGGGAAGCCAATCTCTTTTGCTACCTTAATAGCCTCTTCTGCACTCTGCAAGCCTTTCTCTGTTCCCGGAACAACAGGAACGTTGGCTGCTTTCATACACTTGCGTGCCGAGATCTTGTCACCCATCATATCCATAGTCTCGGCTGAAGGGCCTATGAAAATTATTCCTTCTGCCTGACAACGGCGTACGAACTCTGAATTTTCAGAAAGGAAGCCATATCCCGGATGTATTGCGTCCGCATTGTGCTCTTTGGCGGCTTCGATTATCTTCTCTATGTTAAGATAACTTTCTTTTGATGCTGCAGGACCAAGACATACAGCTTCGTCAGCATATAGTACATGTTTCGCGGTTCTATCAGCTTCAGAATAAACTGCAACAGATCTGATGCCCATCTCACGGCATGAACGCATTACACGCATTGCAATTTCACCACGGTTTGCGATTAGTATTTTTTCGATCTTTCGTGGACTCTTGTTAATTTGCATTTTGTATATATTTTTTAATAAAAGTGCCCAAGCTAACAATAGCTTTACGGGTATTTTTTACAAATTTGGCGCAAATATAATAGTTTTTTTTGGAACTATTACACGTTGAATATTTTTTTTACTTTTTACACCTCGTTTGTAGTGGCTGTTTATTATTCTTTCAGCAGTTTAAGCAAGCTTTCGT
>JBGUGY010000418.1:0-2950 GCA_045111775.1 Bacteroidaceae bacterium
TTGGTCTGTGCAGTAGTGTCGCCCTGTAGGTTTATAAGGTCGGTTTGTTTGCGATTCATCTCATCTGTAATAGACTTTACTGAATTCTCGACTCCTGACGACAAACTTGTAATTGTAGTATTTAGGAACTCGCCCATCTTATCGGCAGCATCAGCCAGTTTTGCAACCATCTGATTACTTTGTTCCTGCGAACTCTTAGTAACCACACTCATGACATCCTTTACCTCTGCAATGGCATTACCAATAGAATCAGTAGCAAATGCTATCTGCTCTTGCATCTGTTGCATCGCTGCAGAATTTGCGTTGGCAGAAGTCTTACTTATCTCATTTATTGTATTTTTCACCTCTTCAATTGTAACCTGAAGAGTTGCTGAGATATTCTCCATATTCTTAGGAAAGTCGCCCATTGCCTGCGCAGCTGTACCAAGTTGAACAGCCAAGGCTTCCATCTGCGATGTTGCAGAACCAGACAATCCAGTTTTAAACTCCTCTACAATAGTCATCATACTTCTCTTCAACTCGTCAACAATGCTTTCCATCATTCCTGTTGCAGGTGATGCCACTGTTGAAGCCATCTCATCAATATGCTCAATCATAAGTTTTGTTGTAGCATCGACACTCTCCATAAGCGGAAGAATCTTTTCTTGCATCTGGCGTGACAGGATCTCATCAAATCCGTTATTCAACTCTATTGCAAGGTCTGTAGAGAATGACTTCAACGCTTTAGACTGCTCTATATTTTCCTTCAATATCTCACGTACGGCATTGCCTACATGAACCTTCTCACCAGCATCATTTGTATATGTAAACTTTGCATCTAGTTCAGTCTGTATCGTATTTATCACAGCATCTGCCCATTTTTTCTGATTCAATCCCAAAAGCATTGTATCATCAATGTAGTACTTTTCGTTAAGTTTTTCTGTAAGATAATAACGTGCGCGACTCTGTTCTTTTCTCCATATTTTATCTATGAAAGTGTATGCAAGGGATGAAAACATACCAAAAAGAGAAGTGCCAAAAGCCATACTCATACCACTAAGCAATGACTGAATACTATTTTGTATACCTTCGGAATTCGAGCTATCAAAATTACTTACACCTATAGTTAGTCCCAAAAACGTACCAAACAAACCCAAACCAACAAGTGTACCCGATGCGGAATCAAGCAACTTCAAATTTAAGCTCTTAACTTTAGCAATGTTTTCGTCGCTAAAATAATATGAGGCTGGAGTATTTGTCTTTACGCCATCTGGTGTCTGAATAATTATACTTCTCTTATATTCATCAACTATTGGTTTAAACTCTGTCTGTCCCAAAGCTTCTGTCAAATCGTCAGAATCACCCAATGTTTTAATTCTTTTACTGACATTCAAGAATTTGTACGACTGCCCTGCAAAGTAAACTGCAACGCACAAGATAAATACACAAAAAGCAATTGTAAAATACATATATCAAGATTAATAATTTAAAATATATCCAGAATTGTTTCAACTTGCTGTTTTTTTACAGCATTTTCTAAGAGTTACTATAAGTGGGTTAATACACAAAACAATCCATCTCTTCACAAAAGACGGATTGTGCCTACAAATTTAATAAAATCTTAGTAAAAACAAAGCCTTCAACACAAGAAATAATATCATTTTGTTATCATTATGCGTTTTTTGTTTACTAAATCATATTTCTGTTTTTTCTAAATATATCATACAAAGCCACTTAGTAAAAGCATCCATCTCTTACAAAGATATGTAAATTCGAGACATTCCTAAACAACATTATTCCTCGCATAAATGCAGCCGAACAGGCGGAGTTAAAGAATAAAATGTTACTTTTGCTTTCGAAAAGACATCGGTTTAAGCAGAAATGGACAAACTTTCTCCACAGCAGCGACATAAGAACATGGCTGCCATACGCAGCAAGGACACCAAGCCAGAGATGGTGGTGAGGCGTTTTCTGTGGAGTCACGGTTTCAGATACAGACTGAACCATCCGCGACTGCCGGGAAAGCCGGATATCGTGCTGCGGAAATACAGGGCGTGCATTTTCGTGAACGGATGCTTCTGGCACGGACATAACACACGCGAGAGCGAATCGGGATTGGTAAGCTCGAATTGCTGCAAGATTCCGAAGAGCAACACGGACTTCTGGGTTAAGAAGATAAGGCGCAATATTCAGCGCGACGATGACGTGAAGCGAAAACTGTCGGACATGGGCTGGTACTCGATAACGATTTGGGAATGTCAGCTAAAACCGAAAATGCGCGAGCAGACGCTCAATTCGCTGTCGTACACGCTGAACTACATCTATTTCGGTCATCAGAATGTACCCGACTACACTATCGAGGAGGAAGAATCGATGCTCGTTGCCGAAGACTTATCCGACGGCTATGGAATGGACGAATAAAAAAGGCTGCACTCTCAACGGAATGCAGCCTTCTATTTTAATGTAAATCAAATTCTTACTTGTTGCAGTTTGGACACCAAGGCTTCAACTGCTGGAAGAAATCGTTGCCCTTGTCATCAACCAAGATGAATGCAGGGAAATCCTCTACTGTAATCTTCCAGATAGCCTCCATACCGAGTTCTGGATACTCAACACACTCGATGCTCTTGATGCTGCTCTGTGAAAGAACGGCAGCAACACCTCCGATTGTACCGAGATAGAATCCGCCGTGCTTCTTGCAGGCATCAGTAACCACCTGAGAACGGTTACCCTTGGCAATCATCACGAGAGATGCGCCGTTGTCCTGGAACTCGTCAACGTATGGGTCCATACGGTTAGCTGTTGTTGGTCCCATAGAGCCGCAAGGATAGCCCTCTGGAGTCTTGGCTGGTCCAGCATACAGAATTGGGTGATTCTTGAAGTAATCAGGCATTGCCTCGCCTGCGTCAAGGCGAGCCTTGAGCTTAGCGTGAGCAATATCGCGCGCTACGATGATTGTACCCTTAAGGTT
>JBGUGY010000419.1:0-3210 GCA_045111775.1 Bacteroidaceae bacterium
TATTGTCTCTTTGCGGTATGACATCTTTGCGTGGACAAACATCAGTTGATAGTCTGTACATAGATGACATAAAAACAGACTATTATGTCAATTCGTCATTAGTTGTAAAATATACGAATAAGAGTAAGAAACCTTTGTATGTTTCGGTATCTTTGCAAAGGAGTACTGAAAATAATGATTGGGTTACGGTTTTTAAAGATATTTTCTATTCAGATTACAGATTCGAACGTTCTGAAATAATAGATGATATATTAGTAACTTCTTTGAGCAAACTTGACTTCTCTTCTAATTCAACAACACCAATTACTGACAGCAGAACAGATGTTTGGATTGTGGATAAAAGACTTCTGCTATATGGGAAACAACAGACATACCGTCTAAAATACATTATCGAAACAAGCACGCACAATATTCGTCCCGTTATAGAAGAGGAAAAAACAAAGGTGAAGATAATGTACTCTCAACCATTTCATATAAGAAGTAAATAAATCTTTCCTTAGTTCGTTCTAATTTCCGACTCCGAGCGTCTTGCACAAAACTATTTGTAAATTTCCCAAGGCGGTGGGTGAGGGTTTCGGCGTCGAATTCTTGCGTTCCTTTGGCAGAACTGTAGTTCGAACGCGAAAAGTCTGCAGAACGGTAATGTTTTTTTACCGCTCTTTGTCCTTCTCAATCAGACCTTTAATCTTTCTCAAGGCATTCTTTTGCAGCTTTATGCTGAAGATGACCACGGCAACGAATGCCACGAGTCCCACTCCGGCGGCAACATCCTCCGAAACACCTTCTGAAGCCATCAGAATTCCGTCGTAGACGCCGTGCGCAAACACAGGCGCGGCTATCGTCATTATGCTGTTGCGGAATTTGTTTATTCCGAAGTGACTGAGCGAGTAGTAATAGCCCATCAGCACGGCAAAGGCGTAGTGTCCCGGAACGGCGAGAAGGGCGCGCATGATGCCCACAATCTGCCAGTCTTCGGAATCGAAGAGATACAAGATATTCTCGAAGGCGGCAAAGCCGAGTCCCACGCTCACGGCGTATGTTATGCCGTCGAAATACTCGTCGAACGCCTTGTTGTGGCGCACCACAATCCACAGGGCTATAAGCTTGAATGTCTCTTCGGGAATGGCAGCCACGAAGAAGGCGTTAACCACTCCGCCAATAACCGAGTGCGACTCACCGTCGGCAAAAAGAATTGCACCTACAATCTCCTCGACCAATGCCACGGGAATGCAGATTGCCATTCCCCAGAACAGGGCTTTCAGAAGCTTGCCGAGAGGCTCGCGCTGAGGGTCTCGCCAGTTGATGTATAGCCACAGCACGAGGGCTGGCAAAATTCCGGTAATCAGAATACTAATCATGTTTGCTTATGTAAAAATGTTGTATTTTTCGGCTGCAAAAATAATAAAAAGTGGTGGCGGTGGCAATTTTATTGTCGGAATTGTACATTTTTCGTATATTATTGTAATGGTTTAGAAAGATTTGTTGTATTTTCGCAAGCGGACTTTGTTTCGTCCGAAATCCGAAATCTTTGATTTACGCAAAAATATCAGAAGAAATAATTCTAAATAATTTTATAAAATATGACACCACTAATTGTGATTGGAATTGTTGCCCTGTTAGTGCTTTTCTATTTCGTAAGCACTCAGAGAGCATTGGTTAGTAACGACGAGATGTGCAAGAACGCACTCAGCCAGATTGAGGTTCAGCTTAACTCGCGATGGGATGCCCTGCTTGCCTTAGCAAAGATGGCTGCCCAGTACTCAAAGCACGAGTCTGAGACACTTATCGAGGTTATTCAGCAGCGCAGAGGCGAGAAGGTCGATTCAGCCTCTCTTATCGACGAGCAGCAGAGTGCCATGCAGCAGGTTGTTGGCAGACTCCTTGCCATTGGCGAGGCTTATCCCGACCTGAAGGCTGCCGACCTCTACAAAGAGGCTATGAGCGGCGTAGACAAGTACGAGGAGCACGTCCGCATGTCGCGTATGATATACAACGATACTGCAACGAAGATGAACCGCTTGGTTCGCCAGTGGCCTTCTTCTATCGTGGCATCTATGCTGCACTTCACCGAGAAGGATTATCTTACTGTTGACGACGCAAAGAAAAAAGCTTATCCCGACTTAGATGAGGTGTTTAAGAAGTAAGGCAATAATACTGACGCTTCTGCTTGCCGTTCTCTTGCCTCTGAATGTTCTGGCAAGCAAGGTGAAGAATCTCGAAATAAACGTTCTTCTCTATCGCAACGGAGACGCTTACATCGAAGAGCGTTGGGACATCGACCTTGACGACAGCGATGCCAAGAGCGAGTGGTACGTTAAGCACAAGCCCCAGTCGGACATGAGGATTGAGAACCTTCAGGTCGAGGGCTTCGTTCCCGGACGAAATGGACTTCAGAAGTTCACAACGCTCGGCTCGTGGGATGTTGATGCCAGTCGCGACGAGAAGGCAGGAAAGTGCGGAATAAACAACGGCGAGGAAATATGCTGGGGCTTTGGCGAATACGGCAGACATCAGTATGTAGTGAGCTACGTTCTCACAAATCTTGTGAAGAGCTACGACACCAACGACGGCTTCAATCATTGCTTCGTCGACATGAACTGCGACATCGAGAACGCCAGCCTTGTCATCTGGCCCGATGATTCAATCAGCATCTCCGAGGCAAACACTCGCCGATGGGCTTTCGGACATAAGGGACGCATTGAGTTTGGCGACAGCTGCATTGTGGTAACGCCGAGCGAGACCATAGGAAACGGCAAGCGAATAATCGTGATGCTCGAGTTTGACAAAGGCATCTTTGAGCCGGCAGTGAAGGCTGACAAGACATGGGAGCAGCGCAAGCAGGAAGCCCTCGACGGCAGCGATTTTGCCAGCGACGACGAGGATGAAGACTGGGGCTTTTGGGATTATGTCATAGCGGTCGCTCTCGTCATATTCTGCCTTTTGGCAAGATACCTTGCAGGACTATTTGCCGAATTCATGGTGTACATCCTTTGGAAAACTCTCAAACTGCTGTGGTGGATTGTCTCGCTTGCTCCGCTCAGACTGTACTATCGCCGTAAGCGGATAGGCATAGCCAAAGGCAGATATTGCCGCGAGGTCAATCCCGAATGGACGCTCGTCAAGAACCGCAGTCTGGTCGACGAACTGTCGTATATCTTCAACATGAACGAGGAGCATCTTCTCGGCGCAATCATCCTCCGCCTTATTTCG
>JBGUGY010000420.1:0-2555 GCA_045111775.1 Bacteroidaceae bacterium
TAGGTTGTAGCAGTTGTTGAACGCGCTGTTGCCTATGTGCTGAACGCTTCCGGGAATGAACATCTCAGACAGACTTCGGCATTGCTCAAAAAGCCTTGGGCTAATCTCGCGCAAGTCTCGTGGCAGACCGATGTATGACAAGTTGGTGCATCCGTTAAACACTCCCTCGCCAAGAGTAGAGCCGTCGGGAATGAAAATCTCGTTCAGACTCTTGCAGTTGCTGAAGGCAAACGCGCCGATGTTTGCAGGTTTCTGGAACGAAACCATCTTCAGGCTCTGGCAGTTCTCAAAGGCCTTCTCGCCGCAGGTGTTCAGATATTTTGGCAGAACAACTTCCGTAACGTTTGTGCAGTTGCTGAATGCTCCGCTGTCAATCCTTTTAACATTGTCGGGCAGAAAGACGCTTGTAAGTCCTGTGCAGCCCTCGAAGGCAGAGCCGCGAATTACCGATATGTTCTCGGGCAGGCTAATCTCCGTAAGACTCTGGCATCTGTAGAATGCGCCGTATCCGATTTCTGAAACAGAATACGGAATTACGGTGTTTTTGCATCTGGCAACCAGGCAGTTCTCTTTTGTGTTGATGATGCCGTTGCAGTTGTCGCGACTGTCGAACACGCTGTTCTGTGCGTCAACGCTCATGCTTTCCAAGTCGTCGCAGCCGGCAAAGGCGAAATTCTCTATTTTGGTAACGCTTGCCGGAATATCGATGCTATACAAGCCTCTGCCTTCGAAGGCAAAAGCCTTGATTTTAGCCACGGAGTTTGGAATGACGGTTGCCTTGCAGCCCAAAGCCAGTTTGTTGTCCTTCTTCTCGATAATGGCGTTGCAGTTGTCGCGGCTGTCGTAAAGCGCGTTGTTTGGGGCAATTCTGATGATTTGCAGGTCGCGGCATCTTTCAAAAGCCGATGCGCTGAATTTCTCGAGCGTAGAAGGCAGTTCGATGCCCCTCAGACTGCTCTCGGCAAAAGCCTTGTCGTTAATCTTCTTCACGCCCTCGGGAATTGTAACGATGTCAAGTCCCTGATAGGCAAAGAAAGCCTCGTCGCCAATCTTCTCTATGCCGCTGGGCACAACCGTGCCGTTGCAGCCTACAATCAGCTCCTTGTCTTTTGTGTCGATGATGGCGTTGCAGTTGTCGCGGCTGTCGAACTTCTTGTTCTGCTGACTTACGGTGATGATTCTCAGTCTGTCGCAGCCAACGAAAGGACGTGCCGATATGCTGGTAACGCTCGATGGAATCTCGATGCTTACAAGATTCTCGTAGCCAGCGAATTCTTCCTTCCTAATCTTTTTCACGCCCTCGGCTATGATTATTTTTCTGATGGCAAGTCTTTGCGCGTACCACGGATATTCGTGTGCTTTGTAGCCCGAATATTTGTCTATGGCAATTGTCAGAACGCTGTCCTCGCTCAGCGTCCATTGCCCTTTGTCTTTGGCTGAAAGGCTTGCCGCAGGCAGCACAAGGCAGCAAAGTATAAATAGTTTCTTGATTATCATGCTTTTGAAATTTAAAGATTACGGTTGCAAAAATAAATTGTAAAATGGTATTTGCCAAGTTTTTTGATGTTCAAATTGTATAAAATCATTCATCTTTTGATTATTTTTGCGCCTGTGATTTAATTCTATCGAAAATATGAAGATTTGTTTGATACAAATGGATATTGCTTGGGCAGATGTAAATGCCAATCTGCAAACGGCCGAGCAACTTGTTGCCGGTGCCGAGAGGGCTGATGTCTACGTCCTTCCCGAGATGTTTACAACCGGATTTATTGGCAATCCCGAGGAGGTGGCTGGCGATGAGGCTGCC
This sequence comes from Bacteroidaceae bacterium, assembly GCA_045111775.1. Lineage (GTDB taxonomy): Bacteria > Bacteroidota > Bacteroidia > Bacteroidales > Bacteroidaceae > Ga6A1. Next base: position 1,808 of record JBGUGY010000420.1, read on the forward strand.
GCCCTCGACTGGATGAGGCGTACCGCCGCGCGGCTCGATGCCGCCGTGTGCGGAAGCGTGGCTGTAAGGAATGGCGACAGATTCTGCAACCGCTTTTTCTTTGTAAAGCCCGACGGCGAGGTGGCGCATTACGACAAAAGGCATCTGTTTGCCTACGGCGGAGAGCACAGGCATTACGAGCGTGGAAACGAGAGGGTGGTGGTAGAGTTCCGCGGCGTGCGAATGTTGTTGCAGGTGTGCTACGACCTTCGTTTTCCCGTGTTCTCGCGCAACCGCAAGGACTACGACGTGGCTCTTTACGTTGCCTCTTGGCCTGTTACCCGACTGGCGGTGTGGAACACTCTGCTGCGCGCGCGCGCCATCGAAAACCAATGCTATGTTGTTGGCGTAAACCGCGTTGGAAGCGACCCTGCCTGCCAGTACAGCGGCGGCTCTGTGCTTGTTGATGCCTACGGAAAGACGGTTGCCGAATGCGAAAGCGGAAAACAATGTGCGCTTACCGTGTCGCTCGACCTCGAAAAACTTGCCTCTTTCAGAAAGAAGTTTCCTGTTCTTGATGATGCCGACTGACGACTCGGTAATTTTGTAAAACACGTTGATGGTGAAATATTTGTAGAAAATAGAAGGTGTGAAATATGCTAAAGAATGAAATGAAGAAAATAGTCTTTAAGAGACTTGACGAGGTTTTAAAACCTCTTGGCTGGAAGGCATATAAGTCAGGGTATAACCCGGCTTATGTGCTTGATAC
>JBGUGY010000421.1:0-2402 GCA_045111775.1 Bacteroidaceae bacterium
GTCAGACGGCCGTCGTCCATCACCTGAAGAAGGATGTTGAAGATGTCGGGATGCGCCTTCTCAATCTCGTCGAAAAGCACGATAGAGTAGGGATGACGACGTACTTTCTCAGTCAGCTGTCCGCCTTCCTCGTAGCCCACATATCCCGGAGCCGCACCCACCATTCGACTGACATTATACTTATCCATATATTCGCTCATGTCTATGCGGATAAGCGCATCTTCCGTACCGAACATACATTTTGCAAGTTCCTTGGCAAGATAAGTCTTTCCGATACCAGTAGGACCGATGAAGAGGAACGAGCCGATAGGACGGTTCGGGTCTTTCAGTCCCACGCGGCTGCGCTGGATTGCGTTTACCAGATTATCGATGGCTGTATCTTGTGCTATGACGTGCGATTTCAGAGTCTGGCGCATATCCTTAATGCGCACGCTCTCGTCCTTTGCAAGTCGCTGGATTGGAATTCCGCTCATAAGCGAAACCGTCTCGGCAATGGTATCTACATCTACCGTCATGCGTTTTTTAGACAGACTTTCCTTCCATCTGTTCTTCTCTTGCTGAATCTCGTTTTCGAGCATAATCCCACGGTCGCGGAAGCTTGCTGCAAGTTCGAAATTCTGTTCCTCGGCGGCGTTGTTCTTCATCTTCATAACCTGTGCCAATTCCTCCTCCTTCTTTATTATAGAACTTGGAATGTCGTCGATATGAATCTGAAGGCGTGAGCCTGCCTCGTCGAGGGCGTCGATTGCCTTGTCGGGCATACATCGGTTTGTGATGTACCGCTCGGTCAGTTTTACGCACGCCTCTACGGCAGCATCAGTATATTTAACGTTGTGATGCTTCTCGTAATATTCTTTTGTCTTGTTCAGAATCTCTATTGTCTCCTCGATGCTCGTTGGTTCTACCATCACTTTCTGGAAACGACGTTCCAGAGCGCCGTCTTTCTCGATGCTCAATTTGTACTCCTTTGTGGTGGTTGCTCCGATGCAGCGAATCTCGCCGCGAGCGAGAGCCGGCTTCAGAATATTTGCTCCGTCCATGCTTCCGCCGCCTGCGCCCGAGCCTACAAGTGTATGAATCTCGTCGATGAAGAGGATGATGTCGGTATTCTGCTTCATCTCCTTCATTATAGCTTGCATTCGCTCCTCAAACTGACCGCGATACTTTGTTCCGGCAACCACGAGCGAGAGGTCGAGCGTGTAGATTTTCTTGTCGAGCAACTGCGGAACAATGTGCTTCGATGCAATCTTCTGCGCCAATCCTTCTACGATGGCACTTTTGCCCACGCCTGCCTCGCCAATAAGAATCGGATTGTTCTTCTTTCGGCGGCAGAGAATCTGAATGACGCGTTCAATCTCCTTCTCGCGACCAATTACGTTGTCGAGTTTGCCTTCTGCTGCCTTTTGCGACAAGTTTACGGCATATTTGTTGAGGGTAGGGGTCGACTTTGCCTGTTTCACGCTTTTCTGCACAGGGGCAGAGCCGTTTCCAAACATCGGCTGCCCTGCGTTCTTCGAGAAGGCGTCGTCGTTGTCGTCGAATAGCTCGTCCTCGTCGTCAATATCATCTTCTTCGTAGTCGTAAGACGAATCGTCGGACAGGTGCATCTCATCTTCCGTACCCTCATTTTCGATGAAAGTAGACAGAGATTCGTATGTCAGATTGTATTTACTAAGCAAGAATGTGCCGATGAACATCGTGAATTTGAGCGATGCCAGAAGAACATGTATAAGGTCGGTAAACTCGTCGCCAAGAACGTAAGCCTCGTCCTCGGCAGCAGAGATGTATCGCATAGACTCTGACGTGAGAACGCCTTCCTCGCCGCTGTTGCCAACCTCAAGCACGTTTGAAGTGTGCAGATGACTTTCCATGTTGCTAATTACATCGGGGATATTAACGCCGAACGACTCGAGTATACTGTTGATATACTGATTTTTCATCGTCAGAAGCGTGTAAAAGATGTGCTCTGGCTTTATTCCGCCGCCACCAAATGTCTTTGCAGTTTCCTTGCTTTGTTCGAGCAGAGTTATACACTCCGGAGTATATTTTGCTTCCATTTTATTTCGCTTTGTAATTTCGTGAACTGCAAAGATAGCACTATTATTTTAGATGTGAAAATTTTGCCGAATTTGTTCAACTTATTTTTGATTGCGGACGTTGGGTGATGTGTTTGTTTTCTCAGTTAGAGGATTCTGTTTGGACATTGTTTGCAGACTCGCATTATTTCTGTTTTGTGTGAGTTCGGCATTAGTGTTTTTTTCATGCTGTAAAACCATAAGGCATTTCGCAATTCAGTAACAATATACAAAGTAATGAATTATCATGCAAAAAAGACGGTAAAAAGCGATTTTTAAGGTACGGGGTAGGTTCGGGCAAGCAAGACGATAGCAAGTAGGAAGGTT
>JBGUGY010000422.1:0-2132 GCA_045111775.1 Bacteroidaceae bacterium
AAAGGCGGAACCGACGATTTCTACATCGTTACGAGCAACGTGAACGGCATCGAGACAACCGAATACAACCCAGCATTCGTCATCGGAATGCTTGTATTCTGCTATCTTTTTGCCATCGGATTCATTGTCGGAGGCATCTACATAATAAGGAAGGATATCAAAAGTTCGTACGTCTCTGTTGAGTCAAAATACGACCACAGAACATTCAGAACGCATAGCCAGACCGACATCCTGCCTAAGATTTTCATTGGTCTGGGCGCGCTGCTGATTTTCATCGGACTCTCGCTTCTCGTTTGGGACAAAAGTTCGATATCGTCGCTTATAAAGGCCGAGGCGACGGTTCTGAAGACTTACAGCACAACCACACACCGCACATCGGCAAGGAGTGGTAGCACATCAAAACACTATTACGCCGTAATCAGATACAAAATTGAAGGCAAGGAATACATAAGCAAGATTTCGGTATCGGAATTATTCAGCGACTACGAAGTCACCGTATACTGCGACCCAGCGAATCCGCTTATCTGCCGAACGGCCAACGAATTTCTACTGTTCTACATCGTACTCTTCAGCGTTGGAGCAGGCTTTACATTCGTCGGATTCTTCATAAAGAAACATGAAAGTCGCATCAGAAAGGAGCCTTACTAACAATGGTGAGGCTCTTTTTTGTTATGGGATGAACGAACGAAATCTGCTCGGCATGGAGAAAGAGACGGCCTGAACGGATGCCGTACAACTCATCGCCGATTATCGGGGCATTGAGCCCTTGAATGCTTGCGCAATGAACACGAAGCTGATGCGTGCGTCCTGTCTTCGGAAACAGTTCGATGCGGACAGAATCATTGCCGACAGAAACGACCTTGTACGTCGTAACAGCCGTTTTCCCGTTCTCAAAATCGACCTTCTGACGAGGACGGTTTATGTAGTCGGGCGCGAGCGGAAGTTCAATCTTTCCACTCTCGTTTTCACTTAGATTTCCGCGCAATTCGAGCAACGCGACGTATTTTTTCGTCACCTCGCGACCTTCGAACATGCGTTGCATCATGGCGCAAACGTCTTTATTCTTGGCAATTACGAGCAAACCCGATGTAGCCATGTCGAGCCGATGAACAACCAGCGGACCGGTGGCATCTGGATAATTATCGGCAACCCATTGATAAACAGATATATCACTAACCTTTCCCGGAACAGACAACATTCCCGACGGTTTGTCGACAACAAGAAGCCATTCATCCTCAAAAATAACTTTTGGCTGATGGTTGCGCGATGCTTCTTTCTCATGCAGATTTTCCTCAACATCAAGTCCGATGAGCATGTGCTTGAGCAGCGGAGCGCACTTGCCTTGGCACGCCGGATAGAAGTTTCCGTGACGGCGGATCTCGCCCTTTGGCGACTCGCCCCACCAGAATTCAGCCATCGCAACAGGACGAAAGCCGTTGGCATAGGCATACCGCAAAAGCTTGGGCGCAGCGCACTCCCCCGTTCCTGCCGGCGGAATGTCGGGATGGTCTGGCGACTGTGCAAAGAGCGTACAGATTCCCTTCGCCTCGCCCTTGGCATTCAGCAGCCGGAACTCGTCGAAAAGTTGCATCTGAAGTCTGAACGAGCGTTGCTTGCGTTCCTGTTTCAGTCGTTCAATCTCGTTTTTTACGGCATCGACCTTCTCTTTCAGTCCGTCGAGCTGAAGTTTCAAATCTCGCTCGTGTCTTTTCAGTTCAGCTTTCTGAAACTGACTTTCTTTTATCAGCAAGTCGATGGTTTCTTTGCCGATGGCAGTCTTGCGCAACTCATCGCGACGCGCCTTGTCTGCCTTCATCTGCAGGCGGAATGCATCGATTTTCTGCCGTCCCTCAGCCTCTTTCGACCTAAGTTCATCGACGAGATTCTGATAATCCGCCGAATTCTGAAGTTCCGAAATACGATGATTCATGGCTGAGATATTGCTTTCTTCCTGCTTGAAAAATCCTTGCGGATTGAGCAGGTCGTAGACTGGCGGAACGAAAAACGGATGATTGTTGCTGTGCCCCAGATTTCCGCTGAAGGCTGCCAGATAACCAATCTCGCCCGACGCGCTCTCGCAAACCAACACGCCGAACATCTTGCCGTCCTTCAGTTCGTCGTGCCAATCGGTG
>JBGUGY010000423.1:0-6224 GCA_045111775.1 Bacteroidaceae bacterium
ACTCTTTGGGTAATTCGTGGAAATCCGGCACTTTTGAATAAGACCCTTGAACAATGTCGCTCCAATAAGAGTCGAATGGAGGAAATAAGAGCAGATTGTTACATCTAAGATTTGGACATTTCAAGAAATTAACCAAGTTACGTTGTAAGTCATACTCGTATAACTGCCCTATATAATCGTTATCAACCATTATGTCTATAATATGTCCAAAATTACGCTCTTGTATTTTGTATTCTTCCAAAGAAAAGACATTTATGCAATACAAATCTACGTCCATAGTATCTTTGTATAGGCAATAATCGCTAAATTTTGATTGAGCCAAAGTTTCCGTTCTAAAGAGAAGGGAACATAGCAAACTAATAAATATAAAAATACTTCTTTTCATTATGTAATAGTTCGTTAAAAATTCACGTATTGTATTAAGCAACTTTACGTTGCCAGCCAAAGATTTTTGTAAATATACGTTTTTTTCTGAATACACCAATTGAATAAAATGTAAGGATGTATTTCATATATTTTTTACTTTTGTTCTGTTTGATAGTCCTTTTTTCGGCTTAAATTCCCGAAGGTGGCAAGACTTGTCCGAGTATAAAAACATTGTACAAAGACCTGCATCTCCAAAAGTTGCATGTTCTATTGAATAACGAGAATCTGGGCTAATTTTATTCTCTGACAAATGTTTTTAAATCATCGCTTTCATTGTAGTCGCAAATAATATCATCGTAAAATGTATCTGTTGGGCAAAATACACAAAAAGTTTGTACAACACCATTTTCGTATGAATCATCTGGCGTATAAAAAATTTTCATATAAATCGTATCGTCTATTTGCAGGATAAAGTCAAAATCCTCAGTTTCCTTTATATTATTTATTACATGTGTCTTTTCGTGAGACTTTATGTTATATGTGCTATAACAAGCGTTGTGTACATCACCAGATATACTGAAATCGCCTCCGTTAAAAAACAACTTTGTTTCTTCTGTACTATCGAATAATATATTGACATTCCCATCTTGAAGATGCCAATACCTTATGGTGCTAAATTTGATATTCATACTTCTAACTTATCTTTTTTTCCCGATAGGGAATCATTTGATTATATCTTAATCCTGAATTCTGAACCTGATTGTGCTCATTACTTGACTATAATACAAAGTTCCCGAACCTAAGAGGAGAGGTCTTGTTGCCGTCCTTGTCGGTTGTTCGGGATTCGTTCGGGATGCCTTCGGGTTTTGGCATACTGATATGCCCTGTTTACAATCCCCACCTTCCTTTCCAAACAATGGCTTGCCTGCACGTAACTGCTCGGCTGCTAACTTGTAATCTATTTCTTCCTTTGACATCATTAAATAAACGTGTTAATTTCTTTTTTGTTGTAGCATGACACAGTTTATTTTACACCCTCAAAAATTGCGAAAAGATGCCTGCATCTTTTCTGCAATTGGACGTACCTTGGACGTACCTTGGACGTACCTTGGACGTACCTTGGACGTACCTTGGATGTATCTTGGATGTATCTTGGATGTACCTTGGACGTACCTTGGACGTACCTTCCCACTATTTTGTATTTACTAAAAGGATATTTATTGTTATAATTATCCTGTATGAGTCCTTAACTGCTTTGAGGATTCTCAAAATTCTCTCTAAAGCACAAAAAAAGGCTTCGCTATCCGAAAAAAATAGCGAAGCCCTATATCTGTAAAAAAAACTGATGTCTTACTTGCTCTCCTTGCTCTCCTTGCTGTCTTTGAACAGAAGTGCGAACATAACGCTTACGGCAAGTGCGTATGCTGCAAAGATGAACCATACGGTAGACCATTCGCCAACCTGATAGTTGCCCTCGTTTGTTGTGTAACTATTAACAACCAGCTGCGCCGCAATCATTCCAAGACCTGCACCCAGACCGTTTGTCATGAGCATGAACAAACCCTGGGCACTTGAACGGATGTCGTGAGCCGTCTCGCGGTCAACAAACAGCGAACCGCTGATATTGAAGAAGTCGAACGCCACACCGTAGACAATCATGGAGATGATGAGCAGTCCCACGCCCGACATAGAAGGGTTTCCGACGGCAAAGAAGCCGAAGCGGCAAACCCATGCAAGCATGGCAATGAGCATGATAGTCTTGATGCCGTAACGCTTCATGAAGAACGGAATGAGCAGGATGCAGAACGTCTCGCTCATCTGCGACAGCGAGATGAGCAGGTTGGCGTGCTCAACAAAGTAGCATCCGGCGTAGTTGGCATCGGCTGCAAAACTCTGAATGAACGGCGATGCGTATCCGTTGGTAATCTGCAGGCAAACGCCCAGCAGCATAGAGAAGATGAAGAACATGGCCATGCGTGGCTGCTTGAACAGGAAGAAAGCATCCAGTCCGAGAGCCTCCTTCAGACTCTTGTTCTCGCCGGCAGGCTTTGTTGGGCACTTAGGCATGGTGAGCGAGTATACCGCCATCAGCAATCCCCAAGCCGCGCTTATGAAAAACTGCCAGTATGATGTTGCAAGATGAGTGAAATCGACAATCCACATAGATACGATGAAGCCGATGGTTCCAAAGATTCGGATGCTCGGGAACTCGGCAACCGTGTCGAGACCCGACTTCTCGAGCGCGTTGTACGAAACAGAGTTGCTCAGGGCGAGGGTAGGCATGTAGAATGCAATTCCAACCGTATAGACAGGGAAGAGTTGCCCGAAGGTTACGTTCTCGCCGTAGGTCATGCCCAGATAGCCAACGGTGAGCATACATAATGCCGCAACAAGGTGGCAGAAGCTAAGCATCTTCTGTGCCTGAACCCATCTGTCGGCAGCGATACCGATGATAGCCGGCATAAATATTGATACAAAACCCTGTGCCGAGTAAAACCAGCCTATGTTTGCGCCGATTCCGACACTTGCCAGATAGCCTCCCATTGATGTGAGGTACGCTCCCCAGATTGCAAACTGGAGAAAACTCAGGATAATAAGTCTTATTTTCATGTTATAATTACGTTTCGATTCGGTGTAATAAGACGCAAAGTTATAAAAATATGTTTGTAGACGAAATATAAATACATTTTTTATTCTAAATAAATGTGTCAAAACGATTATTTTTATAATTTTGCCGATATAATATAATCGTAAGAATGAAGAAAGTATTTCTAATCTGTACACTTGTTGTGTTGCAGTTGGTGTTGCCAATTAGTGCATTGGCGCAGAACACGGGGAAAAAGTATGCCGTATATTGCGTGGCATTCTATAATCAGGAGAACTTGTTCGATACAATCCACGACGCTCATAAAAATGACTATGAGTTCTTGCCAAATGGTGGCTATCATTGGACAGGACTGAAGTACAAGAACAAACTGAAGAATATGGCTACGGTAATTGCCGACTTCAAGGACAAAATGGCTCCGGCAGGTCCTGCCTTCATCGGATTGTCTGAGGTTGAGAACCGCCGTGTGCTCGAGGATCTGCGCAATCAGGAGCAGCTGAAGCCTTTCGGCTATGAAATAATACACGAAGAGGGAGAGGACAAGCGCGGCGTTGACTGTGCTGCATTCTATAATCCGCAACTGTTTAAGTACAAGAGCCACAAGCTTGTACCTTTTATATACGAGGATGGTGATACCGTTCACCGTACTCGCGGATTCTTGGTGTGCCGTGGCGAGATTGCCGGCGAGGATGTTGCCGTAATCGTGAACCACTGGCCTTCGAGAGGCGCGAAGAGCGACCGTCGCGAGATAGCAGGCCGTCAGGTAAGACACATCAAAGACTCGCTCCTTGCCGAGAATCCAAACATAAAGGTGATGATTATGGGCGACCTCAACGACGACCCTATGAACGTAAGCATAAAGGAGGCTCTGGGTGCAAAGCGCAAGCCTGAGCAATGCAAGGCTGCTGCCGACCTCTACAATCCATGGTGGGACATTCTGGCTGGCGGAAACGGAACACTCAAGTTCCGCGACCAGTGGAATCTGTTCGACCAGATTATCTTTACCGGAAACCTTCTGGGCACAGACCGTTCAACACTTAAGTTCTACAAGGCAGAAATCTTCAGTCGCGACTATCTCTTTGAGCACGAGGGCAAGTTCAAGGGATATCCAAAGCGTACACACGGAAGCGGCATCTGGCTGAATGGATACAGCGACCATCTGCCAACCCGCATCTTCCTGATAAAAGAAGTTAAGTAAAACACACATATAATCATAATCTGGTACGCTAATCTAATAGTCGGAGTTTTTCAAGTAAGACACACGTTGTTAGATTGGCGTATCTGTTTTGGTTAGGTGAATCTTACAAAGAATTTGTAAATTAATAACTAATACAGTAATAAAAATGAACAAAAAGATGGTATTGGTAGCAATGCTGTTTGGTTCGGCAACACTCGTCCTTGCGCAGCAGACGAAAGATACCGACTCATTAGGCATCTACCGCATCGACAATGCTTCGTTCATCTTCTCCGAGGACCAGCTCAGCGACGATGACGACGCGGCAAAGTCCATCTCGCTTGTTACAGGAACCAAGGACTTGTACTTGCAGAATGTTGGCTATCTGTTCAGCCCTATGCGATTTAAGTATAGAGCATACGACAGCCAGTATTCCGACAACTACTTCAATGGCGTTAAGCTGAACAATGTTGAGAGCGGACGATTCAGTTTCTCGGGAATGACAGGCGGCTTGAACGATGCCACACGCAACAGCGAGGGCTCGGCGTTCCTCGACGTGAACAACTACGGTTTCCTGAGCTTCGGAGGCGGTACTAACGTAAACCTTCGTGCCGGACAGTATGCGGCAGGACACAAGCTCGGCATTGCCGCAACAAACAGAAACTACATTCTGCGCGGCAACTACACATACGCTTCGGGCGTTAACAGCAACGGATGGGCGTATATGTTCTCGGCTGCATACCGATGGGCAAACGAGGGTGCGATAGAAGGTACGTTCTACAACTCGTTCAGCTATATGTTCGGTGTTGAGAAGTACATCAACGACAAGCACCACGTCTCGTTCAACACATGGGGCGCGCCAACCGAGCGCGGACAGCAGGGAGCATCAACCGAAGAGGCTTACTGGCTTGCCAACAGCCATTACTACAACCCTTACTGGGGATATTACAACGGCAAGAAGCGCAACTCGCGCGTCGTTACCGAGTATTCTCCATCGGCTTTGCTTACTTGGGATTACTATATAAGCAACAAGACAAAGCTCGTTACAACCGCAGCATTCAGCTATGTGCAGTATGCAAGTACGGCGGTGAGCTACAATAACGCATACAACCCTCGTCCGGACTACTACAAGAACATGCCAAGCAGCGTGTTCAACGTGTACGACCGCGAGAACTTCAACAACGGTACATTCCTCGGCGACAATCCGGGAATCCTTGAACAGTATAATCTGCTTTACGACCGTTGGACTGGCGCAAAGGCCGACCGTCAGATGAACTGGGACATGATGTATGCCCAGAATCAGGCTAACAACGGCGTTGGAAAGAGCGCGCTCTATTACCTTGAAAAACGTCACAACGACCAGCTGGCCTTCAATCTTTCATCAGTTATCGACGGAACTCTGAAGAACAACTTCGGACGCTATGCTTTGGGCGCACATCTTTCGCACACTCACGGTATGCACTACAAGACGCTTGCCGACCTTCTGGGTGCCGACAAACTTATTGATGTAGACAGCTACTCATTGTCTAAGTACGCAAGCGACTCAAAGGAGATTCAGAACGATGCCGACCGTCCTAACCGTGTGGTTAGAGAGGGCAGCCGATTTGGCTACGACTACGACATCAACGTAACAAAGGCACGCGGCTGGGGACAGTACTCATTCGTGGTTGGCGACTTCAGCGCGCTGTTCGGTGGAAACATCGAGGGCACATGGATTGAGCGTTACGGAAAGATGCGCAACGGTCGCGCTCTCGAATACTCAAAGGGAAGCAGCGGCACAGCCGATTTCCTTAGCGGCGGCGGAAAGGCTCGCTTTGCATACAAGATTCCTACAGGAACAATCTACGCTGGCGGAAGCGTCGAGAGCCGTGCTCCGCTTGCATACAACGCCTTTGTTGCTCCACGCGTTCAGAATAACTTCGTGAACAACCTGCGCACCGAGCTCGACTACAGCGCAGAGGCTGGCTACATGTTCCGCATCGGAGCAGTTAGCGGTAAGGTTAGCGGCTACTATACCGAGATGAGCAACCTTACTCAGCAGATTTCGTTCTACAACGATGATGCAGGCTATCTTACATA
>JBGUGY010000424.1:0-2060 GCA_045111775.1 Bacteroidaceae bacterium
GGTACTGTTCGTGGTTTCAAGTGCGTAGGTTTCTATTCAGTTGATGATTTCGAGTATATCAACGGTCAGTATTGCTTGCCTGTTAATGAGGACGGAAAGCGTGTGGGCGATTTTGCACTTTCAACTTTGTACGATGCTACAATGGGAAAAGAGTTCAATGTTCCTTCTGGACAGAGCGCATTCCCTGGAGCAGCCAAGTTTGAGGATGTAAACAATGATGGTGTTATAAACGAGGATGATATAACAAGTCTTGGCTCAGTAACTCCAGCGCATACCGGAGGTTTCAACCTGAATGCAAAGTACAAGGGATTTGACTTTGGTGCAACATTTGCATGGGCTATTGGCGGACATGTTTACAATGCTGTGGCAATGAACTCGCTTTCGGCAAGTAAGTACTCTCTTGGTTCTAACCGTCTCAGCTTCATCAGAGACTGTTTCAAGGTTCAGAAATTTGATGACAAGGGTGATGTTTACTTGGTTACCGACCCAGATGAGCTGAAGCAGATGAATACAAACTCAAAGTACTATCTGCCAACGCTTAACCCTTATGTAATCTCTACATTCTTCGAGGATGCTTCATATTTGCGTCTGAACTCGCTTACTCTTGGCTATTCGTTGCCAAAGGAGTTTGTAAAGCATCTTGCAATGCAGAAGCTTCGTTTGTATGTTACGGCTTCTAACTTGCTTACAATCACAGGCTACTCAGGTCTCGACCCAGAAGTCAGCTCTGCCGATGACAAGTCAAGTTCTCAAAATTCGGGTAAGTTCCCGACAATTGGTCTTGACTGGGGTGCTTATCCACGTGCCAAGTCGTTCACATTCGGTCTGAATGTCGAGTTCTAAACCAAAGAGGTGTAATTTTAATTATTGATTAAAAATGAAGAAATCATTATATATTGTTTTAGGTGCAGGAATGTTGCTTGGCGCAACATCTTGCGACGATTACCTTGACACATCTTCGCCTTCTATTGCATCGTCTGATTTCGTGTTTACACACGAGGAGAGTGCGCAGGGTGCGCTTAACTATGCCTACGAAATGTGGCGAGGAAGTTCGGCTGTTCACTCAAACGGATTGTTCTACGATGTACTTGTAGACGGCGATGAGACAACACGCCAGCCAGAGCGTTTCGGTGCTCAGGCGCGTAACTTGCCACAGAGTATGTATGCAGCCATTTCGGGTGCTGCTGGTGGCGTAAACAGCGAGAAGGGCGGTACTAAGAACTTCAGTCTCGACTACAAGAATTCAGCATCTGCTTTTTCTGGCTTGTATTCTATTATCGGACAGACAAACTATCTTACCCGTGCTTTCGAGGCTCAGCCAGAGTTTGAGCAGATTCTAAAGGAAGGCAAGCCTACTGTATTGTCAGACCTCTACGGTCAGGCAGTAGCACTTCGTGCAACTTGCTATTTCGAGCTTCTTCGTTTCTTCGGCGATATTCCTTACTCTCTTGAGCCGGGTGTTGCTGCCGAGGGCTTGGTAAGCCGCGACTATATCTACGACGACCAGCTCCGCCGTCTGAAGTTGGTTGAGCCGTTCATGTTCCGCCTTGGCGAGAACGCATCGGCTGTACCAACCATTATGACAAGAGACTATGTTGATGGTCTTATCGGTCGTATGGCCTTGTATGCTGCTGGTTTCAGCACTCGTCGTAACGATATGGAATATGTTGGCTACGATGGCAACAAGCTTACTTTCGAGATTGCATGCAAGTCGGCAAATACAAACTCGTTCTATGCACGCCGTAGCGATTACAAGAAGATTCTTACAGATGCTGTTCCTTATCTGCGTAGCTTCTATGCGGCATCTTTGTCACGCAACAGCTATGGTTACTTGGTTGTAAAGGATGGACGAACTTCTGATGTGTTCAACACAGAGGATGGAAAGGTAGAGCGTAAATACGGAAATCCATATCAGTATGCTTTCCAGCAGATGTTGAACGGCGACGGTTTCTATTCTGCTGAGAGCGTGTACGAGATTCCTGAAACTCGTGCCCTTGGTGCAAACGAGCGTCCATACGCGTTCGGTCGTCCATCAAACGGTGGTGGTAGTAACTCATTCC
>JBGUGY010000425.1:0-5375 GCA_045111775.1 Bacteroidaceae bacterium
GATGTTCTTTCCGCCAATTTTGAAGTGCAGAGCCTCCTTGTTAAGCCTCTGTCCGTGACATTCGGGACAGACATCAACCTTGGCAAACTGGTCTGCCCATTTCTGAGCGTTTGCCGAGTCGTCGTTCTCCTTAATCATGTTGATGTACTTCACAATACCTTCATACTCAACAAAATAGTCGGACGAGGCATGGCTCTTTTCCATCTTAATCTTAACCCTTTCTTGCGAGCCGTTCAGAATCTCGTCGAGAACCGAATCGGGAATCTCGCTAATAGGCTGTTTTATAGAGAGTTCGTTCATCTCCAGCAGCGATTCTATCTGCCAGAAAATCATCTGATTCTTATATTTTCCGAGAGGCAGGATTCCGCCGGCATGAATTGAGACTGAGCGGTCGGGAATCACCTTGTCGAGGTCGATGACATTGACAACGCCCAGTCCCTTGCATCGCGGACACGCGCCGTTTGGCGAGTTGAACGAGAAGTTGTGAGGCGCAGGGTCGCTGTAACTCATGCCCGACGTTGGGCACATAAGCTGCTTGCTGAAATGCTTAACCGTTGCGTTGTCGGCATCGAAGACCATAAGCAGACCGTCGCCCATGTGAAGGGCTGTGGCAATGCTCTGTTTCAGACGCTTGCTGTCGTCGTTGTCCGTAACCTTCAGTTTGTCGATAACGACCTCGATATCATGATTTTTGTATCGGTCGAGTTTCATGCCGTGAACTATCTCCTTAATCTCGCCGTCAACTCTTACGGTCAGATAGCCTTTGCGGCGGACGGTATCGAAAAGTTCGCGGTAATGACCCTTTCGGCTGCGCACGAGCGGCGCAAGGATATAGATTCTCGAATTGTTATATTCCGAATGAATGAGGTCGTAAATCTGCTCCTCTGTATACTTTACCATCTTCTCGCCGCTGATGTACGAGTAAGCCTCGCCAGCACGGGCAAAAAGAAGTCTGAGATAATCGTAAATCTCGGTTGTTGTGCCAACCGTTGAGCGAGGATTCTTGTTCGTTGTCTTCTGCTCGATAGAAATAACGGGACTGAGTCCGGAAATTAAATCAACGTCAGGGCGTTCCATATTTCCGAGGAAATTGCGTGCGTATGCCGAGAATGTATCGATATAACGCCTCTGTCCCTCGGCATAGATTGTATCGAACGCCAAGGAACTCTTTCCGCTGCCGCTTAGTCCGGTAAAGACCGTCAGACTATTACGCGGCAACTCCACATCAACATTTTTCAGATTATGTACCCTTGCCCCTAAAACTGTTATCTTGTTATCGCTCATAATTTTTTGTTATCCTTACTGGTTTGATACAGCAGAAGTGCTTTCGTATCCTCTCAAAATATTTATATCGTGCCTGATATTGTATTTTCTTCCGTCAGAGCCTTTAGCCTTAACAACGATGAAGTAAACGCCGTCTTTAACGGGCTTTCCGTGCGATGTTCCGTCCCATCCGCCGTCGTTCATCTGGTCTATGCCCCACTCGTACAGCTGCTGTCCCCATCGGTTAAAAATGTAAGCATGAAACTCTATGATGCTCTTTGCCTTTATCTTGAAAACATCGTTTATGCCGTCGCCGTTTGGCGAGAATGCGTTTGGAACGAAGAGAGACGATTCGGAGATGGTTACGGTTATCGGTCTCTGCGTGTCGTCTACTATTGTGTCGTTTGTAGCGTTGTCGATGAATGTAGCATAGAGCATAATCTCGAATGTTCCGCTCTCAGTAAAGGTGAAATCAACATCTTCGTCGTATCTTACAACCGATGGCGTTGAACTGTCCTTCTTCACGATTCGCCACTCGTAGAGCGATGTTCTGCCTTCGTTTCCCGACGGATTGGCAACAAACTTGGCAACCACCGGAGCCGAGCCGACAAACGCGCTGTCCGCGGTAAGTATTCTGTCAACAGCCTCGCCGTTTGCTTCTATAATCCGGATGTGCGGTTCAATCTGCTGGGCGCTGAGCCTTAGGCACATAAAACAACACATCAAGCATAGAAAACCGAATTTACTCATCATTAAATCATGTTAATTTGTTGCAAATGTAATAAATAAGAATTGAAATATGTATACAGAACGAGTTATTTTTATTATTTTTGCTCCGGTTTTTTCGAATATAAATATGTTACAGCCAAAATCACTGGCTCTGTTTCTCGGCTTGATGATGGCTTCTGCCACATGCCTTGCACAGGGCACCAATATCAGAACCACCCACGTAGTACAGCAGGGTGAGACATTATATCATATCGCCAAGACTTACAATGTATCGGTTGACGATATTCTAAGCGTAAATCCAACTCTATCGCCCGACAAGTACTTTGTCGGCATGTACATCAACATTCCTAACTCACCTGCCCTTCAAGCAATACAGAACGACATAAACGGCGTTGAGGAGCACACTACCGCCGTGCCTAACAGGGTTCAGGCTGCCGTAATACTTCCGTTCATGTCGGAGACAATAAACGCGGCAGAACGCAGCAAGATGGTTGAGTATTACCGAGGCTTTCTGATGAGCGTTGACAGTCTGAAGCATCAGGGCGTGTCGATTGACATCTACACATACGACTCGGGCGACAAGTCGAACGCGAGCATCGACAACATTCTTAAAGACCCGATGCTGGCATCTATGAACCTCATTGTGGGGCCGATGTACAGTTCGCAGATTGCGCCGCTTGCCAAGTATGCCGAGGAGCACAAGATAAGGCTCATCGTGCCGTTTACAAGCAAGTGCATGGAGGTCTACAATAATCCGTATGTGTTTATGGTCAATCCGCCGCAGCTGTATCTCAACAACGTCATCTACGAGCATTTCGTTGAGAATTTCGGCGACAGTCAGATTGTCTTCTACGAGACAAACGAGCAGTCGAAGAAAGAGGTTGAGTTTGTTGCCGGAATGAAGAACTATCTCGACCAGAAGCACATCAAGTACTTCAATATCAACAAGAATTCGGACAATTCGGCTATCGTGAGCCAGACTAACATCTGCAAGAAGAACGTGATAATCCCGAACTCTTCGTCTATAAACGCGCTCAACCTCCTTACAGCCAAGCTGAAGGACTTCTGTCAGGAAAATCCGTCGTACAAGATTACGCTATTCGGCTATCCCGAGTGGCAGACATACCACGGCACACACCTCGACAATCTGTACAACTTCGACACGTTCATCTGGAGCAAGTTCTACAACAACGTGTTCGAGACCCGCACAAAGGACTTCATGCACAACTATTACCATTGGTTCAACAGCGAGTTGATTCCAAGTTATCCAAAGTTCGGAATGTTGGGCTTCGACACGGGATATTACTTCCTTACCAACCTCAGCAAGTATGGCAACGAGTTCGAGCAGAACTGCAACACGCTCGAGTTCAACCCTTACCAGAGCGGATTCAAGTACATACGCATGAACAGCCACGGCGGATACATAAACACCGGAGTGTGGTTTGTACACTACTCTAAGGACGAGCGCCGACCTATAAAAATTGAATATTAAACCGATTATGAGAATAAAGAGAGCATTGCCTGCCTTGCTGTTCGCAATGATTGTGATGAGTGCCAAGGCACAAGTTGGCGAATACCGAAACAAATGGAACGTTGGTTTTAACGGCGGAGTGAACCTTAACAAGGTGGGATTCAACCCTCGCGTAAAGCAGACATACCAGATTGGTCCGGGATTCGGAGCGATGATAAGATACACCAGCGAGAAATACTTCAAAGCCGTGTGCTCGCTACAACTCGAGGTTAACTACAACTCGCTTGGCTACAAGGAGCAGAACGACGAGCAGACATACTCGTTCAGCCGAAAGATGAACTACATACAAGTTCCGCTGCTGGCACACATGGCTTGGGGAAAGGAAGAAAAAGGCATCCAGTTCTTCTTCAATGCTGGTCCTTATGCCAACTTTCTGGTTAGCAAGGAGAAGGCAGTCGATGGCGACGAGTCTCTGCTTACCAACTATCACCACATAAACGATACCGACAACGACTTCGACTTCGGTATAATTGCCGGCATTGGCACGGAGATAAACACCAGCGTAGGACGCTTCGACCTCGAAGTAAGATACGACTACGGATTGGGCAACATCTACGACAACTCAAAGAAAGGCTATTACAGCATATCAAACAACGCCACGATAAATGCCCGAATAGCCTACTTTATCCCAATAAAGAAATAGAAAAGCGTGTTGGCAGAATAAAGTTTATGCAGAATTTTATTCTGCCAACCTTGTTTTCTGAATTCCGATTTTCAAATACGAATTAACGCATTTTACTTGATTTTATCTTAAATCATTTGCCTAATTAACAGATTAAGACTATGTGGAAAGAAACTAAAGTAGTTAAGAATGTATCGCAATATAATTTCGATGCTCGATGTGGTGCTTTTGCCACTACAGACAAGGACGAAAAGTCTATTCTGTATATAGGAGGAAAAGAAATCTCTCTAATGAGAGTTGGGCATGTCAGAAGTTATGAAGACAAAGTTGTCGTTCAGGTTGATGATGGCAAATGGCATTATGATGCTATGCTGTTTACCAAAGAAGGTGAACTCCTAAATATTGTAAATGATACAATTTCTATTACTAGTGATACGAATCCTCACTACTTGAACAATTGTAACAGAATAGGGTTAACAAGATATTTTAACCTTATTGATATTGAAACTGGTCGTGTTATATTCAAAGAGGGTATTTTAGAAAGGTGTCCTGTTGTATTCAATGATATGATATTCTCAAATAGAGACAATATCATAGTTCGCTACGACTGGGACGGCAGCATTATGTGGCAGCATAACTACGAGCCAGACTTTAATGTAACTATAGACCTTGGCTTTGTGCTTGAAGGTGTATGTGGCGGTAAACTTTGGGTAAAATCAAAGTATGACAGACATGAGATTCTCCTTGCTATAGATGTAAATACTGGCGAACTTGTAAAGGCTTTTTCGGATTCAGAGGAAGATACAAATTTGCCACATTGCGATATAGGTGATATAGGTGATGCATACTTAAATCTAGAAAGCAACCACATTCTGGTTGTGACGAGCGATAAAGAAGGCGATGATTTTTTGAATTTCGTAGATGCAAAAACTCTTGAAGTTTTTGAAAGAACACTCTACGCAATTGATTCCGATAATCCAGAAAATGTATATATTCTTGAAGGTATATCTGAATTTAAAGAAGATTACATTACTTTCAAACTATATAATTCCGATAGGGATTACAATGCTTCAGGTTTCTTAATCTATAATTATAAAACAAAAAAGGTTGTTTTTGCCCACCACATTTTTACCTCAAAGCAGACAAATGATGGTTGGATGGTATTTGATGTCCAATATCAAAATAATAGCCGCATTTTTGCTTACGACTTTGCAAAAAGATTGCACATCT
>JBGUGY010000426.1:0-2118 GCA_045111775.1 Bacteroidaceae bacterium
CACCGACGGTCCTATGGCATTCTTGAAGGCTGATGGCGGCGATAACGATAACTCTACCGCAACATCTACTTCAGTAAAGAAGAACAAGGACAAGAATGGCAAGGTGCTGAATAA
Source organism: Bacteroidaceae bacterium (assembly GCA_045111775.1). Taxonomy (GTDB): domain Bacteria; phylum Bacteroidota; class Bacteroidia; order Bacteroidales; family Bacteroidaceae; genus Ga6A1. Next base: position 115 of record JBGUGY010000426.1, read on the forward strand.
TACGGAGGCTTATTACGCTTCGATGACTCATAAGAATACATATTATCTCTCAACAGGCATCGAGGAGACAAAAGAGGCTTCAAACCTTCAGATTGAGAGCTATTCAAGTCTGCCAGCCGAAGATGAGGCTATCTTGCAGGCATTGGGTTGTACTTCAGACTACGACCGTATGCTGAACTTCATCTTCAACGAGCGTTCTCGCGAGCTTTTGGGTGAGTGGAACCGCTGGGAGGAACTTTCACGCGCAGGATTGCTTGTAACACGCGCCAAGGCGTTCAATCCGGAGGCTACTGGCATAACAGCCAACAAGCATGAGTTGCGTCCAATTCCTCAGAAGTTTATCGATGCCCTCCAGAACGAGGACGGCACAAACTTGTCTGAGGAACAGAAAAAAGCATGGCAGAATAACGGTTATTAAAATTTCAGATAAGAGTTTTTGTTTTATTTCTGCAAATAAGCAAAGTGTGCTTAGTATTAGTATTAACAGTAAAGGACTGCGTCGTGAGATGCGGTCCTTTTTTTGATTGCTTTTTTCTTCTGCTTTATTTTGTGTGGCTTTAGGGACGGATGTTTTGTGAGACTAACTTTTGTGACGTGTCGCAAACTTTTTTGATAGTTCTGTATTATTACAATTATACTATAGAATTTTTGCTGCCTGCTTAGGGAATGAGCCTATCACAAACTCACAACATTTATAAGTGTGTGCCAGTATATTGTATATTTAACCCAAATCGGTCATTAGAATGACTATTTTCGTGGTTACTTTCATAATCGCTTGATAACAAATGCTTTACAAACTGAATTTTCTAATGACCGCCATTAGAAAAACGACTTTACAAGTAGCTTATTTTCAGGATTTTACAAACCTAACCACGGAATTTTATACTTCTAATGACCGATTTGGGTTTAATCGGTATGGATATACGGAATTGGGCGTTATTATGCAAAAAAGTGGCAAAAAAAAAGTCCTTTTTAGGTAGGGGGTAGCAAGAGGGTAGTAAGGGGATAGTAAGGGGATAGTAAGGGGGAAGGTTCGACAAAGCGTATATTAATGCAGTTTGCAATTGACAATTTCTTTTGTAAAAAGTTGAAATTATCAATTTATAATTGAGAATTTAAAAATATAGAAAAAGTAGACTTTTTTACCTTTTGGTAAACACAAAATAGCGTCAAGGAACGTTCAGGTAAGTTGGAAGGTACGTGGAAGATACGGTCAAGCAAGCCGGAAAGTTCGGGATGCCTTCGGGATTCGTTCGAGACGAGCACCCTACCCAAAGTCATTTGTAATGTCCCCAAAAAAATTCCGCAAATCCATGACGGTTGCGGAACTTTTTATCGAATGTTTTTTAGCTCAACTTGTGAATAATTAGTCCTGAACGAAGCTTAGGTTCGAACCAAGTAGCCTTTGGAGGCATTATCTTTCCGCTGTCGGCAATATCCATAATCTGCTGCATTGAGACAGGGTAGAGGGCAAGAGCCGTGCGCATCTCGCCGTTGTCAACGCGACGCTTCAACTCCTTCAAACCGCGCAGACCGCCTACAAAGTCGATACGCTTGTCGCTGCGCAAATCCTTTATACCCAGAATCTCGTCGAGGATAAGGCGGCTTGAGATATCAACGTCGAGAACTCCGATAGGGTCGTTGTTGTCGTATGTACCTTCCTTTGCCTTGAGCGAGTACCAGTTGTTGTCGAGATAGAGCGAGAACTCATGCAACTGCTGAGGCTTGTATTCTGCCTCGCCCTTCTTCTCAACCTCGAAGTTCTTCTTCAGAGCTTCCAAGAATTGCTCAGAAGTAAGTCCGTTAAGGTCTTTTACTACTCGATTGTAGTCGAGGATTGTCAGCTGGCTTGCTGGGAATGCCACAGCCATAAAGTAGTTGTATTCCTCGTCTCCCTTGTGATTAGGGTTTTGCTTAGCCTTCTCTGCGCCTACAAGAGCAGCGGCAGCCGAGCGGTGGTGGCCATCGGCAATGTAGAGCGACGGCATGTCGGCAAACTCCTTC
>JBGUGY010000427.1:0-4492 GCA_045111775.1 Bacteroidaceae bacterium
CGTATCAGACATCGCCGGAAAACGAATAGAACTGAAGATTCTTCCGCTCGGCAAAAATTATCCAATTTATCTGCAATCGGCTCAGAAAAAGGAGCTCGAAGCGGCCAAGGACGGCGTTCTGCTGTCGCTCGACGGAATAGAACTGATTGAGCGTTCAACCGCTCCGCTGAAATAACATAAAAACCCGAACGAATCCCGAAAGCATCCCGAACTTGGGCTTCGTTCGAGTTTATTTTGAGCCATCGGCAACGATAATTTAAAAATTATCACTAACTTTGCCCTCAATACTAATTTTATATTAAAACAAATATTCTTTAGAAACATGAAAAAGATTTCTATTCTTGCCTTGCTTATGTGCTGCGCAAGCGTGATGTGGGCACAGTCTTCGCTTGACGACAAGTTCAAGGAAGCCGACAAGATTGTTGAGAACATCAAAAAAACATCGTTCCCAAATGCCAAGTTCAACATTAAGGATTTTGGCGCAGTAGAGGGCGACGAGAAAAAACTGAACCATGAAGCGATTGACCGCGCCATAATCGAGTGCACTACAAACGGCGGCGGAAGCGTGATAATTCCGAAAGGCATATGGTACACAGGGCCGATAACGCTGAAGAGCAACGTAAACCTTCATCTCGAAGAGGGAGCTGAACTGCGCTTCACAACCGACGATTCGTACTACTACCCTGCCGTCAAGACTCGCTGGGAAGGTCTCGACTGTTACAACGCGCATCCGCTAATCTACGCTTATGGCGAGACTAACATCGCCGTTACCGGAAAGGGAATCATAGACGGACAGGGCGCGCCAGACAAATGGTGGTACATGAAGGGCAAACGATTCAATCCAGATAACAAATACCGCGACCAAGAGAAGGACGGCGGACGCGACAAACTTCTTGCATACGCCGAGACATTCACTCCGGTAGACCGCCGACAGATGAAGGCAGAAGATTGTCTTCGCCCTCAGCTTATCAACTTCTACAACTGCAAAAGCGTTCTGATTGAGGATGTTACGCTTCAGAATCCTCCATTCTGGGTTATCCACCCACTTTTCTGCAACGACCTTATTGTCAGAGGCGTAACCATCAACAGCGGAGTGCCAAAGGGCGCAACTCACGGAGTTCACGCTCCTAACGGCGACGGCTGCGACCCAGAGAGCTGCAAGAATGTGCTCATCGAGAACTGCCAGTTCAACACAGGCGACGACGGCATTGCCATAAAGAGCGGACGGAATGCCGACGGAAGAAAGCGCGTTGTTCCAAGCGAGAACATCGTTGTTAGAAACTGCAAGATGAACGACGGACACGGCGGCGTGGTTGTAGGCAGCGAGATTTCGGGCGGTTTCAGAAACCTTTACGTTGAAAACTGCCAGATGGACAGTCCTAACCTCGACCGCGTAATTCGCATAAAGACAAGCAATTGCCGCGGTGGAGTCATCGAGAACATCTACGTCCGTAACATCGAGGTTGGCGAGTGCGGCGAGTCTGTAATGCGCATCAACCTTCAGTACGAGAACAAGGAAAAGTGCGACCGCAGTTTCCCGCCATCTGTAAGAAACGTATACCTTGAAAACGTTACTTGCAAGAAGGCTCAGTACGGACTTCAGGTAAACGGCCTGAGCGACGACGACAACGTGTACAACATCAATATGACAAACTGTACGTTCGACAACATCGCGAAGGAAAACTACAAGTGCGACGGAAAATTCCACGACATCAACCTTACAAATGTCAAGATGAACGGCAAGAACGTAAAGTTCTCAAATGTTACTAAAAAGGCATCTAAAAAGAAAAAATAAAGAAAATTCCATCTTTAAAATTTCAAAAGGAATTACTTGAAAAAGTAGTTCCTTTTTTCTTGCCATTTGTTTTCTTTGTTGGATATTTTTTGCATATCTTTGCACCGTTAAATTATATCGTACGAAAAAATGTTTGAACTGTTTAGCTTTCAGGAATGTCTGAGCGCATTTATCGTGCTCTTTGCCGTGATTGATATCATAGGCTCAATTCCTATAATACTTACCTTGAAAGAACAAGGACGTGACGTAAATCCATACAAGGCTACGCTCTATTCGCTTGCCCTGCTGGTTACCTTCTTTTTCGTTGGCGACATGCTGTTGCAGTTGTTTCAGGTTGATATCGCATCGTTTGCCCTTGCCGGCTCGGTGGTAATCTTCCTTGTGGCTCTCGAGATGATTCTCGACATCGAGATTTTCAAGAACCAAGGCCCTATACAGTCGGCAACGCTCGTGCCGCTCGTGTTTCCGCTCATTGCCGGAGCAGGCGCGTTCACTACCCTTCTGTCGCTAAAGTCAGAATACCACACTCTAAACATTCTCGTGGCGCTTATAGCCAACTCGCTGTTTGTATTCATGGTTCTCATCTCTACCGGCAAGATTGAGAAGTTGCTGGGCAAAGGCGGCATCTACGTTATCCGCAAGTTCTTCGGAATAATCCTGCTTGCCATCGCAGCCCGACTGTTCACGACAAACCTCTTGCAGTTGCTACATTCGGTAAACTAAAAAGACGAAAATCATTTCTTTTTAACACATAATACTAAAAAAAACGAGTATCTTTGCAGTCTGAATTAGATAACAGACATGACAAAAGATACTCGTATTTTTTTTGGAAGCAAGATTGGAGCAATTCTTGCCGCAGCCGGTTCGTCGGTAGGACTCGGCAACATCTGGCGTTTCCCAACCGAGACTGGCTCTAACGGAGGCGCGGCATTCATTCTGATTTACGTTCTCTTCATGTTCATCCTCGGCATTCCGGTAATGATTTCGGAATTTGCCGTTGGACGATACGGACAATGCGCCGTGGGAAATGCCTTTGAGAAGATGAGCGGCGGCAAGAAATGGTGGCGGCTGATGGGCTTGATTCCTGTTGTGTCGGGCTTTTTGGTGTTGAGCTATTACGCCGTTGTTTCGGGCTGGACTTTGGAATATGCCTTCGTGGCAGGCGCAAACGGCTTTGCTGGGAAAACCGCAGCCGACTACACAGCCGATTTCCAATCGTTCTCTTCCGACCCAATAAAACCTTGTGTCTGGCTGCTGATTCTGCTTGCCTTGAACTGCGCCATCGTTGCCATGGGCATTCAGAAAGGCATTGAGCGCGGCGCAAAGATAATGATGCCTATTCTGTTCATCTCGATACTCGTGCTTGCCATCTATTCAATGACGCTTCCCGGTGCAGCCAAGGGTCTTGAATTCCTTTTCAAACCCGATTTCAGCAAGGTTACGAGTTCGGTCGTACTCTCAGCAATGGGACAGGCATTTTTCTCGCTCAGCGTGGGACTGTGCTGCCTTTGCACATACGCCTCATACTTCCGCAAGGACGTAAATCTTGTGAAGGATGCCGTGAGCGTTGCTTCGATAGACACTCTTGTGGCAATTATGGCGGGGCTGATAATCTTTCCGGCAGTCTATTCGGTCGACGGTCTGTCGCCCAACGAAGGTCCGTCGCTTGTGTTCATCACCCTTCCAAATGTCTTTCAGCAAGTGTTTGGCGGCGCTCCCGTGCTTGCCTACATCTTCTCGCTTATGTTCTATTTTCTGCTTGTGATGGCAGCCATAACATCGTCAATCTCGATGCTCGAGATGCCCGTTTCATACTTCATCGACACGTTCGGAACAAGCCGCACGGTGGCATCTATTGCCGTTACGATTGTCTGCTTCGTTCTTGGAGTTGCCTGCGCCCTCTCGTTCGGAATATGGAGCGACGTTAAAATCTTCGGGATGGATATTTTCAACTTGTTCGACTTTCTTGTAGCCAAGTTCATTATGCCTATAGGCGCGCTAATCTTGTCAATCTTCACCGGCTGGATTGTAAACGAAAGACTTCTGAAAGCCGAACTTACCAACAACGGCACTCTTAAGCAACCAATGTATGGCATTTTCCGCCTCTGCGTGAGATACGTCGCACCAGCCTGCATCATCCTTATTTTTCTGAATGAGCTGGGATTGCTGATGTGATTTGACAATCAATTTAAATTGACTATTTAGAGTTGAAAATATCATGGTTTAGAGATACATGGAAACAAAAAGATAACAGAAAAAAGTAAAAGTCACAAGATATTGAAGCAAGCCGATAGTAAGGGGGTAGCAAGGGGATAGCAAGGAGGTAGCAAGGGGGAAGGTTCGACGAAGCGTATAATGATGAGTAAGAAAGTTAAGAGTTGAGAGTTGAAACTGTTTAATTGATAATTGACAATTATCAAATCTGCCAAGGATTCAAATTTATAGAAAAAGTAGGCTTTTTTGCCTTTTTGTAAATACAAAATAGCGTCAAGGTACGTCCAAGGTACGTTATGCAAAAAAGAAGGTGGCTTCTTTTTTGCATAACAGGCCCATAGCGCATAAACAGTCATTTGTAAAGTCTCCCAAGGCATAGCCTTGCAAGATAATCAACTAAGCGGAAAAAGAAGAATCAAAACTCTTGAACGTTGGGAAATGAAAGCCGAAAGATAAATTGAAAATTTTTGAATTGACAATGAT
>JBGUGY010000428.1:0-4631 GCA_045111775.1 Bacteroidaceae bacterium
GGTCGTCAGCCCACAAGAAGCTCTCGCCGCGCAGCTGGATGGCGTTAGGAACGAAGTTGAACATCGCAATCCAGATAGGCATCTGAATGAGCATTGGCAGACAGCCGCCCATTGGGCTAACGCCGTACTTTGAGTACAGAGCCATCATCTCCTGCTGCTTCATCATTGCGTTGTCGTTGTCTTTGTACTTCTCATTTATCTCGTCCATCTTAGGCTTCAGAACTCGCATCTTTGCAGATGACATGTAGCTCTTCTTTACCAGCGGATAGGTGATAGCCTTAAGCAGAAGGGTGATGAGCAACAATACGATACCCATGTTTATGCCCCAGCTTGTAAGCCAGTCGAACACATACAGAGTGAAGAATCTGTTAATCCAACGGATAAGAGGCCAGCCCAGATATACAAGTTCCTCAAGGTCAAGGTCTTTCTTGCCGTTTGAAAGGTCGTTGTGTGCCTGAAGTGTCTTGAAGTCGTTAGGACCGATGTAGAACTGCAACTTTGTTGCTTCCTTGCCGGTTGCGTCGAACTTCGTCTCCATGTTAGCCTTGTACTGCTTCAAGTAGCCGCTGTTCTGGTTCTGCAACTTGCTTTCGAGCTTAACGTTGTCGAGGTCCTGCTGACCAATCATAACGTAAGAGAAGAACTGGTTCTTGAAGGCAATCCAGTCGAGCGATTCCTCAGGGCTCTCAGTATCGTCCTTTGTCTCAGACAGATAGTCAGAGCTGCTGTCCTTCTCCTTGAAGGTGAGTGACGAACGCTGGTTCTCGAAGGTGAAGCCCTTCTCCTGCTGGCGTGCCATCTCCATCCACTCAAGACTTACCGACTTTGTTGAAGGAGCGAAGAAACCGTCCATTCCAACAGCCTGAATGTCAAGGCTAACCATGTATTCGTTCAACGTATAGTTGAAGTCGATATGACCTTTGGCTGTCTGAATTCGGAGTGTGGCTGTGCTGTCCGAAGTGTTTACTGGAGTAAAGAACAACTCGCTTGTGCGGATATTCTCGTCCTTGCCCGTGAAGGCGAAGTTGAGCGTTGTCTCGCCCTTCTGTGCGTCGAACAAGGTAAGGTCGGCATTTCCCTGCTGGTCCTTGTAGTTCTTCAGAACTGCTTTCTTGAACACGCCGCCCTTTGTAGAAAGGGTAAGTTCAACCTTGCTGTTTTTCAGCACTACGTCCTGTTCCTTGCCGTTTCGTGCGGCAAACAGAACCGAGTTGGTGTCGGCAGCGGCAGCGGCGGCAAGTGCTTTCTGCTGCTGTGCAGCCTTCAGATTTGCGTCAGCCTCATGCTGCTTTGCTAATTCAATTGAGTCTTGCTGTCTCTTGTATCTTTCTTGCTCTTCCTTGCTTGGCTGTCCCCAATAAGTGAAGCCGATGAAAACAAGTACTATCAGAACAAGTCCGATGGCAGTATTTTTATCCATATTTTAAATTAAATAATTACTTCTTGCTCTCTTTTGCTGCTGCCACGAACGACAGGAACAAAGGATGCGGATTGAGCACCGTGCTGCTGTACTCTGGGTGGAACTGTGTTCCGATGTACCACTTGAGAGATGGAATCTCGACGATTTCCACGAGGTCGCTCTCTGGGTTTATACCCACGCACTTCATTCCTGCGCGCTCATATTCCTTCTTATATGTATTGTTAAACTCGTAGCGGTGGCGGTGACGCTCCTGAATGTGAGTCTGCTTGTAAGCCTCGAAAGTCTTGCTGCCTTCCTTCAGGATACACTCGTATGCTCCGAGTCGCATTGTGCCGCCCATGTGCGTGATGTTCTTCTGCTCCTCCATGATGTCAATGACGTTGTGTGGAGTCTTTCCGTCCATCTCGCTGCTGTTGGCGTCGGCATAGCCAAGCACGTTGCGCGCAAACTCGATACAAATCATCTGCATACCAAGGCAGATACCGAATGTAGGGATGTTACGCTCGCGCAGATACTTGCACGCTACGATTTTTCCTTCTATGCCTCGCTGTCCGAATCCCGGGCAGATAACTGCTCCGTCCATACCTTCGAGCATCTCGGCTATGTTGTCCGAAGTCACCTTCTCGCTGTTCACGAAGTGTGTCTTCACCTTAACGTCGTTGTATGTTCCAGCCTGTGACAGAGCCTCGAGGATTGACTTGTAGGCATCCTGAAGGTCGTACTTGCCTACGAGGGCGATGTGAACCTCTTCTGTTGCCTTGTGTCTGCGCTCAAGGAACTCTTTCCAAGGACCGAGCTGTGGAGTAGGGCCTACTGGCACGTTCATCTTTCTGAGGATGGCTGTGTCGAGTCCTTCTGCCTGCATCTGCACAGGAACTTCGTAGATTGTAGGAAGGTCGTTGTTAGGAATTACGCAATCCTCGTCTACGTTGCAGAAGTTGGCAATCTTGCGGCGGATGTCGCTGCTCAGCTCATGCTCGGCGCGCAGAATCAAAATGTCTGGCTGGATGCCGACTCCCTGAAGCTGCTTTACCGATGTCTGTGTAGGCTTTGACTTCAGCTCGCCTGCCGCTGCCAGATACGGAACGTATGTAAGGTGGATGTTCAGCGCGTCCTTGCCCAATTCCCATTTCAACTGTCTGATAGCCTCGAGGAATGGCAGCGACTCGATGTCACCCACGGTTCCGCCAATCTCGGTAATCACGAAGTCGAAGTTGTTCTTCGTGCCCAGAAGACGGATGTTGCGCTTGATTTCGTCTGTAATGTGAGGAACTACCTGAATAGTCTTTCCAAGATAGTCGCCACGTCTTTCTTTCTCAATCACGCTCTTGTATATGCGGCCGGTAGTGATGTTGTTAGCCTTGGTTGTCTGTATGCCGGTAAAGCGTTCGTAGTGACCAAGGTCGAGGTCTGTCTCCTGTCCGTCCACCGTTACGTAGCATTCACCGTGCTCGTAGGGGTTGAGTGTTCCCGGATCGATGTTGATGTAAGGGTCGAATTTCTGGATTGTAATCTTGTACCCTCTAGCCTGTAATAGCTTTCCAATTGAAGCGGAGATGATGCCCTTTCCTAAGGATGATGCCACACCTCCTGTGACGAAAATGTACTTAGTGGTTGCCACGATTAAATATTTTTATTTTTGTGTTGTTTTTTCAGAAACATTCAAATTGCAAAAGTAAAGCAAAAAATGCAGAACAGCGAATTTTTATCCAAAAAAAATAACATAATCGCGCTTATTTCTCTTCCAGAAGGTCGGGACGCAGACGTTTTGTTCTTTCGAGTGCCTGCTCAAACTCCCAGTTTCTGATGTTTGCCTCGTGACCCGACAGCAGAACCTCCGGGACTTTCCAGCCCTTGTACTCTGCGGGACGGGTGTAGACCGGTGGCGCAAGCAGATTGTCCTGAAAACTGTCGGACAGTGCGCTCTCAACGTCGCTTATCACTCCCGGAACGATGCGCACGATGCTGTCGGCAATAACCGCCGCAGCCAACTCGCCGCCCGTAAGAACGTAGTCGCCTATGCTTATCTCCTTTGTGATGAAATGCTCGCGGATGCGGTAGTCTATGCCCTTGAAGTGTCCGCACAGAATGATGATGTTCTTTGCCATGCTAAGGCTGTTTGCCATAGGCTGGTCCCACTGCTTGCCGTCGGGCGTTACGAAGATAACCTCGTCGTAGTCGCGCTCTGCCTTCAGCGCAGAGATGCAGCGGTCTATAGGCTCAATCTGCATAACCATTCCGGCGCATCCGCCGTAAGGATAGTCGTCCACGCGCTTGTGCTTGTCGAGCGTCCAGTCGCGCAGGTTGTGCAGATGAATCTCTGCCAGTCCCTTCTTCTGTGCCCTTGCCATGATTGAGCAGTTGAAGAAGCCCTCAATCATCTCGGGGAATATTGTTATAATGTCGATACGCATCATAAATGTGTAGTGAAATAATATAAAAACGGCTGCAAATTTACTAAATAAACCTGAATTATGAGCGAGTTTTTGAAAAGATTGTAATGCTTTTCGGAAACGTCTTGCGGTGTTTTTCTTGTTTCTGACGATTGTTTTACCTATATTTGCATTTGGTATTCTAATTTTACGAAAAGACTGAATTATGAAAATATCTAAATTTGCGATTGCAGCCCTTGTGTGCCTGCTGATGCGCGTGCCGATGGCGGCGCAGACTACTACCGTTGTAACTAAAACCGTGATAACGGACGGAAAGGTTCTGCTCGACTTTGGGCACGGCAAGAAATTCCTCGTCAAGAATGTCATTCTCTTCGACGAACTGGAATATTATCTCAACTATTACCTTACTTGTGTCAGCAACGAACAGGAGGTTACGTTTGCCGTAGCCAACATGCCACGATGGAATCATAAAAACAGCTGGATGCCTCTTTACAGATTTTCCCGAGACACGAATAAACGTGTCAATCTTGTACTGATAGGCGGACCGCAGCTCACGGCTTTGGGCGGCAACTGCTTTGAGGGTTGTACAGCTATCCGCAGCATCTACATTCCCGAGACGGTTCAGAGCATAAGCGGAAAGGTATTTAGGGATTGCAGCTTCAGCAGCATAACAATCCCGAAGAGTGTTAGCAGCATCGGAGCCTATTGTTTTGCTGGTAACAACGCGCTCGAAGAGGTCGTTCTCGAGGGCAACACAAGAATCGCCGACAAAACGGTTTTCGAGAATTGCAGTCCGAATCTGAAAATCTATGTAAAGA
>JBGUGY010000429.1:0-12362 GCA_045111775.1 Bacteroidaceae bacterium
GCCCTCGTACTTCTGAACCCATCGGACAACGATGTTGGTTATTGGCAGGGCCACAATCTCGTAGCCAGTCTTCAGAACCACCTGAAGGAGCATCATCTTGGGCAGCTCGGCATCGGGAACAACGCCGTACAGGGCAAGCGGAAAGAAGAGAAGCGAATCAACGCCCTCGCCGAAAATGGTGCTGACGACCGCTCGCAGCGAGAAGTTCTTTCCGCCCGAACTAATCTTCATCTTACTCATGACGTAGGCATTGACGAAACTCCCGGCTATGAAAGAGACGAACGAGGCGGCAGCAATTCGCGGAGTGAGCCCGAAGATGGCATGAAAGCCGGCATCGTTATCCCAAAACGGCGCGCCGGGGATGGCATCGCACAAGGCACACACCGACACGAAGAAGAAATTCATAGCGAAGCCCGTCCATATCAGAATACCAGCCTTACGATATCCCCAAACCTCACAAACCACATCGTTTATGATGTACGAGATTGGGAAAACCAGCAATCCGCCTGTGAGAGGAAGTCCGAAAGCATCAATCTGCTTTGTCTCCAGAATATTAGACGCTATAAGGCACACGGTAAACAACATTCCGATGTGCATGAAGAACACGCTTACTTTGGTCGATTTATTATCCATAACTTTTCTTTTTTCTGCCTATTTGCTGGCTAAACACCGCTTAACGGCAAAAGTACAAAATTTACGCATCATCAGAAAGTTATTCGGCAATGTTTTTTCGCACGGCATACAAGTATCCTATGCCAATTCTAAATTATACATTTCTCTATACAACGCATGGTTTGTTGTTTTTGTATGGCATTAACAAACTGATTATCTTTGTATTATTCTCGTTATAGACGCTGAAAGCTCCGCTTAGTAACCGTAGGTCGGAACGACCTGCGGAATAAGTAACTATAGGTAGCAAGCACTCTGAAAGAGTGCCCCATCTGTCGCAATGGGCGACCGCTTTCAGGGTCGTTTATATTTGTTAATTTCACTCCGCAGATCCTACGGATGCTGCGGTTACTGAGAGGTGACGCTTTCAGCGTCATTACGAATAATCATTCCCCAATAGAGGAAGAGGAAGTTTCTCATCCCGAACTCACGCTGTATCCCCGTGCTACTTTCCTCACTCTCAACCAATTCACGTTTTTTAACAATAAATGTTTGGCTTAATAAATGCTATTTCATATTTTTGCTAACGCAAATCAACTGATAAATCTCTTTTTTCAATAAACGAATACAATTTTAATAACCAAAGATATAAAATCAATGAACAAAATCTTTACTCTATTGGCATTCGCCGCATCATGCTCTGGAGCATTCGCCGCAAGCACAGATGTTAATCCCGACAAGACTGGCATGACCATGAGCGCACAGGAATGGTGCAAGAACGTGTCGGCAGGATGGAATCTGGGCAACTCGCTCGAGAGTGCCGGCGGAACATGGGACAACACGACATGGACTTTCGTGAATGTCTTTCGGTCTGATGCCAACACATGGGAAACGACTTGGGGAAACCCGGAGGTAACAGAAAACCAGATAAAGGCTGTGAAAGAAGCAGGATTCAATGCCATCAGAATACCTGTAAGATGGATTGGACACATCACTGACCAGGAGACGATGACCGTAGATCCTACTTGGATGGCTCGCGTAAAGCAGGTGGTTGACTGGTGCATCGACAACGATTTGTACGTCATCATCAACACACATCACGATTATTACCTCGAAAGCAACCCGATATATTCTAAGCAGGCACAGATAAAGAAGATGGAAAAGGCTCTGTGGACAAACATAGCCACAACATTCCGCGACTACGACGAGCATCTTGCCTTTGCCGGAACAAACGAGGTTACAATGGAATGGAAAGCTCCGACAGAAGAGAATCTGAGCGTACAGAACGGCTACAATCAGGATTTTGTCGATGCCGTGAGAGCAACTGGCGGAAAGAACTACTACCGCAACCTCATTGTGCAGACTTATGCGTGCGACCCTAACTACGGTCTGGGCGGCAAGCTGGTTATCCCGACGGATGTTGTGGACGACCGTCTGAGCGTTGAGTTCCACTACTATCAGCCATACAGCTATTGCAGCGGAAAGACTGAAGGCTCGTCGTATTACTACTGGGGCGATGCCTACAAGAGCAAAGGAAGCGTTCCGTCAGACAACGAAAAGACACTGACAGACCTCTTTGCAAGAGTAAGCACTTCTTGGTGGGAGAAAGGCTACGGAGTCGTTATCGGCGAGTACGGAGTGTCTGACCATTACACAGGCTCGGCAACAGAAATCAGCAACATTCACGCCAACATGACGTACTACATCAAGACTCTCGTCTCTGAGGCTCGCAAGCGCGGATTTGCTGCCTTCATCTGGGATAACAACGCATTCGGCAACGGAAGCGAGAAGTTCGGACTGTTCGACCGAAACAACAACATGACTGTAAAGTGCCAGTATTTCCTCGACGGAGTAAAGTCTGGCGCAACAACTCCATACGGCTACGACAAGGCTGACATTGCCGAGGTTGAGACAAACAAGGTTAGCACTACCCCAAGCGGTGGAACAACGCTCTTCAACGGCTCGAAAGTACTTGGATGGGGCAACGGTACATCACTCAGCGCAGACCAGATGAAAAACGTTAAGGCTGGCGACAAACTGGTGATTGTTACTACTCCAAACACCAACAGCACTACGCATTGCATGCAGATGTTCGACGGCAGCTGGGCTAATCAGCTGATTCCGCAGGTTGATATAACCAGCACTTCGGGCATCTATGTAACAACCGTCACACTCACAGAGGAGCTTGCCAACACAATGAAGCAGAAAGGTATCGTTATCCAAGGCATCGGACTCACTCTGAAGAAGATTATGCTGGTTTCGGCAACTGGTATTCAGCAGATATGCGACGACAATGCAGACGAATCTGTCTACTCTCTCTCAGGAACAAGGGTAAAGAATCCCACACAGCACGGAATCTACATAATCAACGGAAAGAAAGTTTTTAAATAACTTCATAATTCAATTTTCTGAAAGCGCATCAATCAACATCATATTCTTTGATGCGCTTTTTCTGTTGCCCTTCCGCAGCCAGAAAGGAATCTTCGGCACAGAAAAGCTTGCCCGATTCGTTTTTGTTTGCTAACTTTGTACAATCTGTTTTTCTTGTATTTTTTTATGAAGATTATAGCAACAAGCGACTGGCATTTGGGCAACCTCTTCCACGGAAACGACCGACTGCCGGAGCACAAGCACTTTATGAACTGGCTTCTGATTCAGATTGATGAGCAAAAGCCTGATGCCCTTCTGATTGCCGGCGACATATTCGACAACGGCAACCCGTCGGCTAACGCGCAATCGGCATTCTACGACTTTCTTGCCGATGCCACTCAGCGATACCCCGAGATGCAGATTGTGATAACCGCAGGTAACCACGATTCTGCCAACCGTCTCGAAGCACCGCGCATGCTCCTCACGCGCCACAAGGTCGAAATAAGAGGCAACATACGTATTGAATGGGAGAACGGCGACGAGGGCGAAAGAAGGCGTATAGTAAACTACGACGACCTCATAATCCCGATAAAGAACAAGGAAGGCGAAGAGATTATCGTGCTTGCCGTGCCTTTCCTCAGAAGCGACATCGTGCAAAACCAGAACTACTCGGAAGGTGTGAACGGCTTCATCCGCGAACTTACCCAACGAGCACGCGAGCTGCACCCCGACGGCATCCTGCTGATGATGGCGCACATGTACGCCAAAGGAGCCGACATAGCCAAGAACGATGCGAGCGAGAAGATAGTAATAGGCGGTCAGGAAGAAGTGAACATGGAGGGCTGGAACGACCATCCCGACTATCTCACATGCGGACACATTCACAAGCGGCAGCGCATCTGGAATACCGACTGGGCACGATATTCGGGCAGCATCCTGCCTATGTCATTCGCCGAGAAGGACTATACTCACGGCGTTGACCTCGTTAAGTTCGAAGGCAGACAGGCAAGCGTAAGCCAGCTCATCTACACGCCTCAGCATCGCCTGCGCATCCTGCCCGAGGGCGACGAAGAACTGTCTCCGAAGAAGCTTGAGAAGCTGATTGAGGCGGAACTGCAAGACCGCACCGACGGCACACTCGACGAGCATTTCGACTACGTTGTCCTGAAAGTGAAGATGGACAGCGTGAGCAACGACGAAATCAGCTCTCTTGAGGAACTCGTGAACCGGAAGAACGCGGTTCTCTGCAAGATTCAGAAGGTTATGCCGCAGTCCGAATTGCTGATAACCGCAGACAACACCCAGCTGCAAAGCATCGACGACATTCTGAACCGCGACCCGATGGACACGCTCAGAGAAACGTTCTTCATCACCAAGAAAACGGATATGAACGAAGAACAAGAATCGATGCTGAAAGAGCTGCTCGCAAGCATCAAGAACGAAGAAAACGACTGAACAACATGGAGATAATAAAACTCGAAATACTCAACCTCGCCTCGCTCGACAAGTCGGACGGCGAAGTGATTAACTTCAAGGAGGGCGCACTCGGCGACAGTAACATCTTCTGCATCGTCGGACCGACAGGCAGCGGAAAATCAACGCTGCTCGATGCCATCTGCCTTGCCCTCTACAACCGCGCGCCGCGCTACCCAAGAAAGAACGGCGAGAAGCAGAGCATAAAGATATATAGCGACAAAAACGATGCGGAGAAGAGCAGACTCGCCCCTACCGACTGCCGCAACATTCTTACTCGCGGCAAGAAGCACGGCTACAGCAAGCTCACATTCCTGGCAAACAACGGTGTGCTTTACAGAGCTGAATGGCACGTCTCGTTCAAGATAAAGAACTACGACAAGGTTCAGACTTCACTCTACAAAATTTCGGTTTCAGCCGACGGAAAACAGACCGAAGAACAAGCCGAGTGGGAAGACCTTCCACAGATTATCGGACTCGACTACGAGCAGTTCCTGAGCACCGTTCTGATTGCGCAGGGTAAGTTTGCAAGCTTCCTCACAACCAGCGAAGACGAGCGTTACAAGCTGCTCGAAAAGCTTGTTGGCTGCGAAGATACATACTCGCGCATCGCCAACGAAATCAAGGCTAAAAGAGATTCTGCCGTAGAGGGTTACAACAAGATTCGGGCATTGGTCGAGAGCGCGGAAGTAAACAGACTCTCGGACGAAGAGCTGGGCAAACTAAACGAAAGCATCAACCTGCTCGAAAAAGAAGAAAAAGAGCGCGCCGACAAAATAAAATCCATAGAAAAAGCACTTCTTTGGTATACCGACAACGAAAAGAAACTGAAAGAAATCGACGACAGCAAAAAGGCGAACGAGCAAGCCGACAGAAATCTCGAAGAGATAAAAGATTCTGTCAAGAAACTGAACCTTTACGACAGACTGCATCCTGCCGTAGAAATCATGCGCGAAATTGAAAATTCGGCAAAAGAGATAAACAAACGCGAAAATGAGATTGAGACTAATCAGAAAACTATAAGCCGTCTCGAAGAGGAAATCAAGGCAGAAAACATCTGTCTCGAAACGCTAAAGAAGAAAGCCGAAACTGCACAAAAACAGATTGACGAGAAAACTCCTCACATAATCAAGGCGCGCGAACTGAAAACGAATATCGTCAACGCACGGAATGCGCAGCGCGAGAAAAACGAGGCTCTTGAAACAGCAAAAAAGGATTTGCAGAAAGCCGAAGAAGCCCTGAAAGCCAACATAAAGGAGAAAGAAGAAGCCGAGAAGCGTTTGGAGAAAGCCAAGGCTGACTTTCAGAAAACTTATGAGGAAATCAGCAAAAAGAAAAGCCTTATTGCCGATGAAGTGAAACAGAAATCCGAGGCTCTCGACGCTGAAAAAAAGAAAATCGAGGGACTCGACATCGAAAAGTTGAACAGTACAAAGTCTGAAATCGACAACAAACTGAAGAGCATCGAGAAAGCAAAAGAAACCATCAGCAATATCCAAAAGAAAACGGAAGACGAAAGAAAAATAACTGCTATCCGTCAACAACTTGAAAGCCGAAACAAGGAAATTTCAGAGCAGCTTGACAAGCTGAATATCGACAGTTTAAAAAAAGAAGTAGAAGTCCAGCAAAACATCGTTACGCTGATGAACAGCGAAAACTGGAATCTGCATCGCACAAATCTCAAACAAGGCGAGGCTTGTCCGCTTTGCGGCGCAAAAGAACATCCATACGTCGACAAGAAGCTGTTAGACGAGGCTATTTCGGGTTTGCAAGCCCTTCTGAACGAGAAAAAAACGGCTCTGAACCAGCAAACCGAAACGGAGAAAAAACTGTCTGGCGAACGAGAGAAAAACAACGGCGAAATTAAGGCTATCGCGCAGCAAATCGAGACTCTGAAATCAGAAATCAACGAGTACGACAAGGCTCTTAATGTTCTGCACGAAAGCTATCCGAAGATGCCTCTCACACTCGATGAACTCACACAAATCGCGCCTCGCTTTAAAGAAGAACAGGAAAAAACGGAGCAGAAAATTGTCTTCTACAACGAGACTCAAAAGATTATAAATCAGCTGAACAAAGATAAAGAAAACGCAGCAAAGAAACAGCTCAACTTCGAAAGAGAGGCTAACGACAGTATTCAGAAGGCAACGAAAAACGTGTCTGAGGCGGATAATATGCTTTCGGGGGCAAAAAAACAACATCCAACACTCTCCGAGCATTTGGAAAGCAAGAAGAATGCATTTTCTGCTGCCGAGAAGGCTCAGGAACAATAGCTCTTCACTCTGCAAAAACTTGATTCAGAGTACAAGAACGAACTTGGCGGAGTCGACCCCGACGCACTTGAGAATCAGCTAAAAAAAGCAAAAGAACAAGCCGACAAAGACGTAACGGCGAAGAACGAAGAGATTGCGAACAAAAAAGCCAGTCTGGGAAGCCACAACGGCAAGCAACAAACTCTCTGCGACCAGCAGAAGAAACAACGTCAAGGCATCAGCCTAAAGTCCAGCGAACTTGACGATTGGCTTCGCAATCACAACGAAACAAAAGAGAATGTTGCTATAATACTGAACTCTACCGATAATTGGGAGCAGATAAGAAAAGAAAAAGACATCCGAACAAATGCCAAGGCGAAGGCAGAGGCCTTACTCGATAGCCATAAGAAAAGCTACGAGGAGCACCAACTGACCAAGCCAGAGAAGGAAAAAGACGCATTAACGGCAGAACTCTCAGACTTGCAGAAAAACAGCAAGAACGAGGGGCTTATAGAACTGAAGGCAAGGAAAAGCAATCACGACCAAGCCTTAAGGGATTTAGGCAGCAAAGCCGACGAACTGGCGGCAAGCAAAAGACTGATGAACAACTGGACGGCAATAAACGAAGCCATTGGCGGCGACGGAAAAACGCTGCGTAAGATTGCGCAATGCTACACTCTCAGCTTCCTTGTAAAGCACGCAAATGCCGAAATCCGCAAGTTTAACCAGCGCTACGAGCTAATGCACGTCGAGAATTCGCTTGGCATCAGAGTTATAGATCACGACCGCGCCGACGACATTCGCGACACCACGTCGCTGTCTGGCGGCGAAACATTCATCATAAGTCTTGGTCTTGCCCTCGGATTGTCATCACTGTCATCGCGCAATATCTCGTTCAACAACCTGTTTATCGACGAGGGCTTCGGAACGCTCGACCAAGACACACTCGCCACAGTCATCGACTCTCTCTCCATGCTTCAGTCGTCGCAAGGCAAGAAAGTCGGCGTAATAAGCCATACCGATACTATGAGCGAGCGCATAAATACGCAGATTCGCATCATCAAAAGCGGAAATTCGGGCAGCAGCTGGATAGAAATATATCCGTAAAATACAAGTCTGCCATACAGTTATTTTTCTTTTCTTGGCGTATAGAGCAATATCAGGTTTCCATCTGCAAAATTGCCCTATACGCCTTTTCTTTTTGGATATCAATACTTTACGATAATCTTGCAAATATCACATACTATTGGTATTATTCCACCACTACATGGTTATGCGGTGGGCATTTTTCATACCTAACTTTTGTTTTCAATATACCGCACGGGGGGGATTTTACGATATACGAAATCCCCATAATTTTGCACCAAACAAAAACAAAATCTTAGAATTTACGAATATTAATCATTAAAAAACACAAAACATGACAGAGGTAAAAAGGAATAAGCAAATTCTTCGATATCTGCTGATTGCGATGTCGCTGATTGTTGGAAGCATCACTACTCTTGCCCAGAGTCTAAAAGGCAAAGTGGTGGACTCACGCACTCAGGAACCGATTATCGGAGCACACGTCAGCATTAAGGGAAACAAAAATACTACAGCAGGCACAA
Source organism: Bacteroidaceae bacterium (assembly GCA_045111775.1). GTDB lineage: Bacteria > Bacteroidota > Bacteroidia > Bacteroidales > Bacteroidaceae > Ga6A1. The sequence goes on from JBGUGY010000429.1 coordinate 8,312, forward strand.
CGACCGACATAGACGGAAAGTTCAACATCAACGTAAAGCATTATCCTACCGCCCTCGTTGTAAGTTATACGGGCTACAACAATGAGGAAATTGAAGTCTACGAGGTCACAAACGATGAGATTGAGATAAGCCTCAACGAGAATTTCAATGCCATCGAGAACGTTGTTGTCATAGGCTACGGCAAACAAAAGAAGGCCGACCTTACCGGAGCAGTTTCGGCTGTTAGCATAGACAACATAAAGAATGTATCCACTTCTTCGTTCAACTCTGCCCTTTCGGGAACGATTCCCGGACTACAGGTTACACCTACAAGCGGTCAGCCCGGCGGCGGAGTAAGCATACGAGTACGTGGCGGAAGTTCTGTTCAGGGCGGCAACGAGCCTTTGTATGTCATCGACGGATTCCCTATCTACAGCGACAACACATCGGCAGGAGCAACGAGCGGCTCTGCAACCAATCCGCTTGCATCAATAAATCCGGGCGACATAGCCTCTATCACGGTACTGAAAGACGCTTCGGCCACAGCCATATATGGTTCTCGCGGCGCAAACGGAGTTGTCATCGTAACAACCAAGAAGGGAACGTTCAACCAAAAGACCAAGGTTTCGTACGAAGGAACCGTGGGCTGGCAGTCGCTCATAAAGAAGTACGACGTCATCAACGCTCACGACTTTGCCATTCTGCGAAACGAAGTGCTGGCCGTAACATATCCTAACCTTGGAGAATACCAGTACAAGAGTCAGGCTGAAATCGATGCACTCGGCAATGGCACGGACTGGCAGGACGAGGCTTTCCGCAACGCCTTCCAGACCAATCATCAGTTGTCAATATCAGGAGGCTCTGACAAAATAAGTTATGCTCTCTCGGGGGGATACTACAATCAGGATGGTATCATCATCAACACAGACTACGAGCGTCTTAGCGGCCGCGCAAACATCTTTGCCAAGGTGTCAAAATCGATAGACGTGGGCGTAAATGTCTCGCTTTCACGCTCAAAGGCCAATGTTGCCCCAAGCAGCGTTGTCAGCAGCATCATACTTATGCCATCGACAGCCACAATTTACGAGGCCGACGGCAGTTACACGCTGCGAAATCCGTTCGAAATGGAGTTTTCCAACCCTATTGCATCGCTCAAGGAGCAGACAAACAAAAACATAAAAAGCAACATTCTGGCAACGGCGTTCTCGGAATGGGAGATTATAAAGAACCTGAAGTTAAAGGTTCAGTTTGGCGTGAACTCCGAAAATACAAAGGAGAACAGTTATGTTCCGTCTTATATCTACGAGGGTAGCGCCTCCGACGGTATTGCCAAACTTGGTTTCATTAACCGATATTCGTGGCTTAACGAGAATACGCTGACATACAACTTCGGCATTAAGGATAATCATTTTGACGTTCTGCTCGGCTTTACACAACAGCAAGACCATGTTGAGATTGCCAAGACAGGCTCTTCGAACTTCGTGACCGACAAACTGAAGAGTAGCAGTCTGGAGAGCGGTTCTATAACTCTTACACCAAGTTCATCGGAAAGCGAGAATTCGCTGATTTCATATCTCGGCCGCATCAACTACAACTTCAAGGAGAAGTACTTCATTTCGGCCAGTCTGCGTGCCGACGGCTCTTCACGTTTCGGAAAAGACAACAAGTGGGGCGTGTTCCCATCTGTAGGCGGTTCGTGGGCTGTAAGCAAGGAGGAGTTCTTCGCACCTGTAGCAAGAACCATCAGCAACCTTAAGTTGCGTGCAAGTTACGGCGTCACCGGCAATCAGGAAATCGGAAACTACCAGTCGCTTGCCACCCTCGCCAGTTCGTCGTACTTTTTCGGTCAGAAGGTTACTTGTTTCAGTCCTACGCGCATCTCAAACAGCAAACTGGGATGGGAAAGCACTGCACAATTCGACCTCGGAATTGACTCTGATTTTCTGAACGGCCGCCTGCAAATTAGTGCCGACTATTACTACAAGAAGACACACGACCTGCTGCTTAGCGTGGAGATTCCATGGACATCGGGCTTCAGTTCGTCACTCCAAAACTTCGGTTCGGTATCTAACCAAGGTTTCGAATTTGCCGTGACAAGCCACAACTTCACTCGTAAGTTCAAATGGGATACGTCGTTCAACATCTCGCTAAACCGCAACAAGGTGCTCAGTCTTGGCAACGGTGCCACATCGTACACAAGCGGAAACTACATTGTTGAGGTCGGCAAGCCTCTGGGCACATTCTACGGCTCGGTAACAGACGGAATTCTGCAAGCCGACGAAATTGAGACAAAGGGGACATACACCGGTCTGGCCGAGCCTGTTGCCGGCGACCAGCTGTACAAAGACATCAACGACGACGGAACATATACCACATCTGGCGACCGTACTGACATTGGCAACGCACAGCCCGACTTCATCTTTGGTCTGAACAACAACTTCGAATACAAAGGATTCGACCTTAACATTCAGATTACCGGTCAGGTGGGAAACAAACTCTTCAACCAGAACGCGCAGTATCTGGCACTTTATACGGGCCAGCAGAATGCAGCAGCCGAGGCTGTTAACCGCTACACAACCTCTAATCCAAGCACTACCCTGCCAAGGGCAAAACTCGATCCGGCTCCTATATTCTCCGACCGCTTTGTCGAGGACGGCTCGTTCGTGAGAGTCAAGAACCTGACATTAGGATACAACTTCAACAAAAAGATTGCGAGATCTATAGGTCTGTCGGCCCTGCGCCTCTACGTATCGGCAACCAATCTCATAACTCTTACCAAGTATTCAGGCTTCGACCCAGAGGTTACTTCTGGCGACAACACCGTATCGCAAGGTACCGACTACGGAATATATCCTGTAGCACGCTCTTATAACTTCGGTATATTGTTAAATTTTTAATGAAAGATGACTAATATGAAAAATATCGGATATTTATTTCTTGCCGGCACAATAGCCCTATCGCTTTCATCATGCGTCAGTCTTGATGAGGAGCCGTCTTCAAGCCTTGTTGCCGAAAACTTCTATACAAAAGAGGCCGATGCCATCTCGGCCGTGAACGCAGTATATGAGACACTGCACTACGATGCCGGACAATCGCTCTACAACGGTCTGATACAAATCGGAGTGGAGATGGCCACCGACGACTATGAGGCCGGTCCGAGAGCCCGAAACTCGCACGTGCGCGCAATCTCAAACCTTACCCACGATGTGTCGAACAACCGCATGGAGGAACTTTGGCTTGAAAGTTACAAAGCCATAAACCGTGCCAACATAGCCATCGACAAGATTTCAGCCATTTCACCGAACAACATATCAGCCGACGTGCAGAAACGACTCGTAAACGAGGCCAAATTCCTGAGGGCACTTCACTATTTCAACCTCATTAGATGGTTCAAATACATACCTCTCGTGCTTCACGAAACCACAACTCTATCTACCGAGAGCCTGAACATAAAGCAGGCTACCGAGGATGAGGTGTACGAGCAGATTATCAGTGACCTCAAAGACGCAGAACAGTTGCCTGCCCCCGACGGCTATTCATCAAGCGATGTGGGACGCGCTACTGCCGGCTCGGCCAAGGCTCTTCTGTCAAAGGTATATCTTACCCGTCAGCAATGGCAATTGGCAGCCGACAAGGCCAAGGAAGTTATCGACACCGGCTGGTATGATTTGTTCGACGACTTTGCCGATGCTTTCAATCCTGCAACAAAGAACGGCAAGGAGCATATCTTCTCGGTTCAGTATCAGGGATATTCAAACTATGTGGGCAACTATCTCGCCGTCAGATCGGCAACAAACGAGGTGCCGGGAATAAGCGGAGAGAATGCCGACGCATATCATCAGGAAAGCGACCTGTACGGCAGTTTCGAGCCAACCGACGTGCGACGCGACATATCGTTCGTAACCGACATCGTAAGCCCTGTAGACGGCAAGAACTATCATCTGCGCGTGCCACTTCTGAACAAATATCACGACGAGAATGCGAACAGCAATCCAAAGGAGTCATCGGTAAACTTCCCTTATTTCCGCTATTCCGAGATTCTGCTAATCTATGCCGAGGCGCTGAACGAACT
>JBGUGY010000430.1:0-4133 GCA_045111775.1 Bacteroidaceae bacterium
ATCGCAAAGAGCGGAGCAAAGAAAAACGTGCTTTGTACAGCGGTTATCCAGAAATGCATAGACAAACTCTCGGCCAAGGGCGGCGGACGAGTAATCGTTCCTGCCGGAACATGGCTCACTGGTCGCATCACGCTGAAAGACAACGTTGAACTTCATCTGCAAGAAGGAGCAGAACTACAGTTCAGCGACAAGATAAAAGATTATCTGCCAGCCGTCTTCACCCGAAACGAGGGCGTTGAACTCTACTCGCTCGGTTCGCTAATCTATGCCAACGGGGCAACAAATATCGCCCTCACGGGAAAAGGAAAACTCGTTGGCCCGGGCAAGGAGAACGAGATTTACGCCCAGCGAATGGACGGCATCGTAATCGAGAATTTCATCAGACTTGATAGCCCGGTTGAGAAGCGACTTTTCGACGGAAAAAGTCTGAAAGACAATCCGACGGTTACGTTCAACGGAACTGAGGAGAAGAACATGAATGCAATTTTTCTGCCGATGTTCTTTGCTCCGATGAATTGCAAAAACGTGCTTGTCGAGGGCGTTACATTCGAGAACTCAATTTTCTGGAACATCGTTCCGGTTTATTGCGAGAATGTAATTATCCGTGGATGTTCGGTTGACAGTAACGGCGGAAGAACCGACGGCATCGATATTGAATCATCGAAAAACGTTCTGATTGAGTATGTTACGCTTGCCTGCGGCGACGATTGCTTTACGATAAAATCTGGTCGTGCCGAGGACGGTCTGAGAGTGAACAAGGCTTCGGAAAACATCGTGATAAGATATTGCCTTGCACAGCGAGGTCCCGGTGGAATGACCATCGGAAGCGAGACTGCCGGCTGGGTTCGCAACGTGTATATGCACGACTGCGTGTTCCATTCTCCGCTCAACGGATTCTATTTCAAAACCCGAAGAAACCGCGGCGGAGGCGGCGAGAACATGACTTTCGAGCGCATCAGAATGATTTCGCCAAAGCGCGCCTTCCGTTGGGATATGCTCGGCTCGCCGATGTATATGGGCGAACTGGCAAACCGACTTCCAATCCGTCCCGTCGTGCCGCTCACTCCGGCTTATCGCCACTTTGCGATGAACGAGATTGTGATAGAAAAGTGCAAGACACTCATTGCGGCAACCGGAATTCCCGAAAGTCCGATAGAGGACGTGAAGATATCGAATCTCGAAGCGCAGTGCGACGAGGAACTCGAACTTAGCGATGTCCTCAACTTCTCGATGAAAAATTGTGTTATTAACAACAGAAAATAAAAAACGAAAAATATATGGAACAGAATCTTTTGATTTACAATACGCTCACCCGAACTAAGGAGCTTTTCAAGCCCCTTACTCCTGGAAGAGTGGGAATGTATGTGTGCGGCCCTACGGTTTATGGCGACGCGCATCTGGGACACGCACGTCCTGCAATAACATTCGATATTCTTTTTCGCTACTTGCAGCACATTGGCTACAAGGTACGCTACGTTCGCAACATTACCGATGTAGGTCATCTTGAGCACGATGCCGACGAGGGCGAGGACAAGATTGCAAAGAAGGCTCGCCTTGAGCAGCTTGAGCCAATGGAAGTGGCTCAGTATTACACCAACCGCTTTAATGCGGCAATGGCTAAGTTGAATGTTCTTCCGCCAAGCATCGAGCCTCACGCAACGGGCCATATCATAGAGCAGATTCAGCTTGTTAAGGAGATTATGGCTAACGGATATGCCTACGAGAGTCAGGGCTCTGTTTATTTCGATGTTGCAAAGTACAACAAAGACCACAAGTATGGCATTCTATCGGGTCGTGACCTTGAGAATGTGAAAGATAACAGCCGCGAACTCGACGGACAGAGCGAGAAGCGCAATCAGGCTGACTTTGCCCTGTGGAAGTGCGCCCAGCCAGAGCACATCATGCGCTGGCCAAGTCCTTGGAGCGACGGTTTCCCAGGCTGGCACTGCGAATGTACGGCTATGGGACGCAAGTATCTGGGCAATCATTTTGATATCCACGGAGGAGGAATGGACTTGATTTTCCCTCACCACGAGTGCGAGATTGCTCAGGCTGTTGCAAGTCAGGGCGACCAGATGGTTCACTACTGGATGCACAACAATATGATTACCATCGACGGAAAGAAGATGGGCAAGAGCTACAACAACTTCATCACGCTCGACCAGTTCTTCACCGGCGACCATCCTCTGTTGCAGCGTCCTTATTCGGCAATGACCATCCGCTTCTTCATCCTTCAGGCTCAGTACAGAAGTACTGTTGATTTCAGCAACGATGCTCTTCAGGCAGCCGAGAAGGGCATGCAGAGACTCTTCGAAGGTCTCGACGCCCTCGACCGCATCGTTCCGTCGGCATCTGGCTCGGTTGAGATGAAGTATGTTGATGAACTCCGCCAGAAGTGCTACGATTCGATGAACGACGACCTTAACACGCCGATTGTAATCAGTCTGCTGTTCGATGCTTGCCGCGTAATCAATACAATCGTCGATAAGAAGGCAACTATTACTGCCGATGTTCTTGAGGCTCTGAAGCAGTTGTTCCACACATTCGTGTTCGACATTCTCGGACTGAAGAAGGAAGAGGGTGGAAACAGCGCACGCGAGGAGGCTTTCGGCAAGGTTGTAGACATGCTTCTGGAACAGCGCGCAAAGGCTAAGGCTAACAAAGATTGGGCTACAAGCGATGCTATCCGCGACAATCTGGCAGCGCTCGGCTTTGAGATTAAGGACTCGAAGGACGGTGCAACTTGGAAACTGAACAAATAAACCTCAAAAAAATAATCGCAATGTACAACATAAGCAAATATTTCATGATAGCATCGGCATTCTTTTGCCTTGTATGCTGTGGCGGTGCTGCGTGGGCAGGCTATGTTCTTAAAAACGATGCTACCTGCTACATCCTTGCACTCGTTTTCTTTGGTGGTTTTGTGTGGTTTGTTGCGAGCATCAAGAGGCTCAACGAGGATAATAAAAACTGATTCCTCGTACTAAACAAAATAAATAGAAGTCCGCAGAGTTCCGATTCCTTCGGTTCTGCGGACTTTTTTGATATGCCCAGAAAAAATCCCCCGATGTTTTTGCATCGGAGGATTCAGTTTTCGAAATAAACAAGAGTGTTGCACAAATTAAGGTTTAGGTTGCAAAACTATTATAAAAAAAACTAATCACTAATAATTACATATCTATGAATCTAATTCCTATCTATTGTGATGACACGCCTATGACATGTTTGTGACATCATGAAATGATTTTTTTATGATTTTGTTGCAAAAAAATGTTGGTGTTGTGAGTTGAATCTGTTTACTTTGCATTGTAATCATGGGTTATTGCCTATTTCAAAAAAATTATGAGGAAAATATTATACACATTTGTTTTATTAACATTCTCGGTGTTTGTTATGTGTTGTTCTTCAAAAACCGAGGGTGAGAAATCTTGCAAGGAATCACAGCATAACTTTGATGCTATTCATTTAAACGATAGCGCGCTTATGTTGATGCAGTCCGTTGATTCAACAAAGATAAGAATTGCTATACAATTATTGGATAGTGCTATATCTATTGACACGATACAATGCGACAGACGTAGTTTCTATTGGAATAAAGCTGGCGCATATGCTATTTTGGGCGACTCTGTTAGGTATGAAAAAGACATGGAAACTGCCATGAGCCTTCTTCCTTCAGATAATTTACCAAGACTGGTTTTTTACGGAAAAAAATATAAAAAGGCAAACAAAAGCGATTCCTCAGCGTACTATTTGTCCCGAGCTATATTTTTATGCGATAGTCTGTTAGAAAAGAAATATGATGAAAGTGTAGTTTTTTCCAAGGTTACAGCCTTGTCTCTTTATAAGGGGGATATGGCAGCCAAAAGGTGTTTGACGGAGGCATTGTCAAAGCATCCCGAAAGTGTACTTCTAAGCACGATAGATGAGAATTGGAACTATAAAAAACAAACTTTTGATGGATTTATGAGTAATTGGCAGCGAAATGGTATTCCTATTGAAAACGAATGAGATTTAATACAGATATATGACTTTTGTGCCTAAAAGCCATAAAAAACGCATCGCCTAAGAAATTCTTGTAAGGCGATGCGTTTTCAGTTTTATTTTCCAAACACAATGTTGAAGCCGAGATTTAT
>JBGUGY010000431.1:0-3046 GCA_045111775.1 Bacteroidaceae bacterium
GCGCAAACGCGCTCTACCTTGCCATCGGAACCCTGCGCTGGTACGAGACCGATCTCAGCGAAAAGCCTCGATACGCGCCAATCCTGATGATGCCTGTCGAGATGGTTTACAAGAAGGGCGATTTCTACATTCGCAAGCGCGACGAGGAAATTGCGCTGAATATCACTCTATTAGAATTCCTGCGACAGAACTCAGACACACATATTCCTGATATCTCGCCGCTGCCAACCGATGAGCACGGCGTTGATGTATCGCTCATTTTCAGCATAATACGCGATGCCCTGAAGAACAAAAAACGTTGGGACATCGAAGAAGAGGCCATTCTGGGCGTGTTCTCATTCAACAAGTTCCTTTTGTGGAACGATATTCACAGCCACCGCAAGGAACTGCTCGAGAACGACATCGTGCGCAGTCTTGTTGAGCAGAAGCTCGTCTTCAAACCCGAGGAAATTGTATCGGACCTGAAGAACACCGACAAGAATCTGCGTCCCGACGGTCTGGCTCTGCCCGTGCCTGTTGACTCGTCGCAGATGGCAGCCGTAATTGCCGCTGGCGAAGGTCGCTCGTTCATTCTCTACGGCCCTCCAGGAACGGGAAAGTCGCAGACCATCACCAACATCATAGCCAACGCCATTTTCCAAGGCAAGCGCGTGCTGTTCGTTGCCGAGAAAATGGCAGCCCTCAGCGTTGTTCAGAACCGACTGGAGAAGATTGGTCTCGGTCCGTTCTGCCTCGAGATGCACTCTAACAAGATTTCAAAGCGGCATGTGCTTAACCAGCTGGAAACGGCTCTCAAGGTAACTCACATCGTAAAGCCCGAAGAATACGCGCGCACAGCCGACAAACTGTACGAGGAACGCACGAAACTGATTGAGTATATGGAAGCCCTTCACGACACGAAGGGCAACGACGGCCTGTCGGTTTACGACTGCATTACGCGATACAAGGCTAACCAAGCCGAGCCGCTCGCCTTCAACGCCAACGACGGCGAACTGAAGCAGCAGTTCAGCCTCGGCAACATAGACGAGTACAGCAGACTTCTGCACCAGCGCATCGCGGCGGTTACCGGAATCGTCGGTCAGCCGTCAAAGCATCCGCTTCTCGGACTTAACATAACCGAGCAGAATCTTACAGACCTCGGCGCACTCACGGCGCAGATGCAGAATGCCATCGACACGATAACGAAAGGTCAGGAGAATTCAGCACTCGGTAACACCGCACAACTGAAGGAGGAGATTCTTCGCGACTGCACCGAAGGCATCCTTGCACAAAACGGCACGGCTCTCTATCAGGAATGGCGCGCGGCCAAGGCTAAGTGGTTCATTCCGAGATTCTTTGCAAAACGTAGTTTTTTGCAGAAACTAAGAGAATTCAACGCTCTCATTACCGAAGCGGAGACCGATGCGTTACTAAACAAACTCATCGAGTATCAGCAGAAGCACACGGAGATTGAAAAGATTCAGACTACGATAAAGGCATTTTTCGACTACAACTGCACGGAAAATGTTCTGCCTGCAAACGCGGTTACAAGTCAGTTCATAGCCCGACTTGGCAACTGGATTGCCAACATAGACAAGAGTCGCGACTGGTATCAGTGGTGCGCCTACAAGCAAGAGTTGCAGAGCATCGGCCTGGGTGTTGTGGCTCGCAAGATTGAAGAGATTGATATTGACGTAGAAACGCTGTGCGACTCGTTCTTCAAGACGATGTACAAGCATCTTGCCGAGGAGAAGATTGCCCAGTCGCCTGCACTCCGCACGTTCGAAGGCTCGATATTCGACGAAACCGTGGCGCACTATCAGAAACTAACCGAGGACTTCCAACTCCTAAGCCAGAAAGAACTCTACGCGCAAATTGCATCGCAGATTCCGCACGTTAGCAGCAACATAGACAGCAGCAGCGAAATTGGCCTGCTGCACCGAAACATATCGAACGGCGGACGCGGTGTTTCTATGCGCGACCTTATTGACCAGTTGCCAACGCTCATGCCACGATTGTGCAAGTGTATGCTGATGAGTCCGATGTCGGTGGCACAGTACATCGACCTTTCGCAAGACAAGTTCGACCTCATAGTGTTCGACGAGGCTTCGCAGATGCCAACGAGCGAGGCTATCGGCGCCATTGCCCGAGGCAAGTCGGTTATCGTTGTGGGCGACCCAAAGCAGATGCCGCCGACAAGTTTCTTCAGCTCTACCAACGTAAACGACGATGAAGCCGACATCGACGACCTCGAGAGCATTCTCGAAGACTGCCGCACGCTCGAAATTCCGTCGCTGCAACTAAACTGGCACTACCGTTCAAGACACGAATCACTCATCGCCTTCTCTAACAACGAGTATTACGACGGCTCGCTCATCACCTTCCCATCGGTCGACGACAAGAAGACGAAGGTGAAATATCAGCATGTAGACGGCGTTTACGACAAGGGCGGACGACGCTCGAACAAGAAAGAGGCTGAAGCCATCGTTGCCGAGATTGCACGCCGACTGAGGCAACCCGACCACGCCAGCAACAGTATCGGCGTGATTGCCTTCAGCGTGGTGCAGCAGAACCTTATCGACGACCTCTTGATGGATATGCTCGAGAAGAATTCAGACCTTCGCGAGGCTGCCGACGAGATATACGAGCCAATCTTCATAAAGAACCTCGAAAATGTTCAGGGCGACGAGCGCGACATCATCTTGTTCTCCGTTGGATACGGTCCAGACAAAGACGGAAAGATTTCGATGAACTTCGGACCACTTAACAATGCCGGCGGCGAACGCCGTCTGAACGTAGCCGTGAGCCGCGCCCGAAAGGAGATGATGGTGTTCTCGGCTCTCAAGTCGCACGACATCGACCTTCGCCGAAGCAAGGCACGCGGAGTTGAGGGTCTGAAGCACTTCCTCGAGTATGCCGAGCAGCAGGTTCTGGTGCAACCAAGCAACAACGCGCCTACATCGCCCGACTCGGTTATTGCCGAGCAGATTGCCGATGCGCTCCGCCAGAAAGGCTTCGTAGCCAACACAAATATCGGCCGCTCTAACTTCAAGGTCGATATTGCCAT
>JBGUGY010000432.1:0-9973 GCA_045111775.1 Bacteroidaceae bacterium
CAAGGAAGCCTGCAAAGGAAAATGCAAACAATAACGATAATAAATAAGACAATGAATAAGATAAAGTTTATGGCTTTTGCTGCGATAGCAGCTTGCACGCTTGTTTCTTGCGGAAAGAAGGACAAGGATAATGAGACCGACAAGGCAAAAGAGGTGCCACAGGTAAAGATTGCCGACGTGGTTGAGGATGACATTGCACAGACCGAGGTTTACACGGCTACCGTCGAGAGCGATGTTAAGAACAACATCTCGCCTAACGTGCCTTACCGTATCGAGAAGATTTATGTAGAGGTGGGCGATCAGGTTCGCAAGGGTCAGGTGCTCGTGCAGCTCGACCAGTCATCACTCCGCCAGTTGAAGCTTCAGATTGACAACACACAGATTGAGTTCAACCGTGTTGAGGCTCTCTACAAGGTTGGCGGCGCATCAAAGGCTGAGTACGACAATATGAAGATGAACCTCGACGTGCTTCAGACTCAGTACCGCCAGATGGTTCAGAACACACAGCTTCTAAGCCCTATCAGCGGTGTTGTTACAGCCCGCAACTACGATAACGGCGATATGTACACAAGCACTCCAATCCTTACTGTGGAGCAGACAAACCCGGTAAAGCTTTTGGTTAACGTTTCAGAAAATTATTACAAACTGATAAAGAAAGGTCAGTCAGTTGACATCACTCTCGATGCTTACGAGGGCGAGAACTTCACAGGAAAGGTAACAATCGTTTACCCAACCATCGATGCTGCAACTCACACCTTCCCGGTTGAGATTACAATAAACAACAACAAGCAGAAGGTTCGTCCGGGAATGTTTGCCCGTGCAACTGTCAGCTTCGGCTCACAGCGTCATGTGCTTGTGCCAGACGAGGCACTTGTAAAGCAGGTTGGCGCAGGCGACCGCTACGTTTATGTATATCAGGGCGACTCTGTTGTTTATCAGAAGGTTGAGCTTGGCAAGCACATCGGCACAAGCTACGAGCTTATGAGCGGCGTTGAGCCGGGTTCTAAGGTCGTTGTTGCCGGTCAGAGCCGCTTGGCTAACGGCCGTAAGGTTAAGGTTGTTAAGTAACAGCCGCCTCTGTTTTATTCATTCTAACAAAAAAGAAATTATATGAGTTTATACGAAGGAGCGGTAAAACGCCCGATTATGACGAGCCTCTGTTTCTTTGCCGTCATAGTCTTTGGTGTCTTCTCATTCTTCAAGTTGCCTATCGACTTGTATCCTGATATAGATACCAACACTATCATGGTAATGACTTACTACACAGGAGCCAGTGCCAATGATATTGAGAACAATGTGACCCGTCCGCTTGAGAATACGCTTAACTCTGTTGAGCACCTCAAGCACATCACGTCAAACTCGCGCGAGAACATCTCGGTAATCACCCTTCAGTTTGAGTATGGTTACGATATCGATGTGCTCACAAACAACGTGCGAGACAAGCTTGACATGGTTAGCAGCGCCTTGCCTGATGAGGCTCAGACGCCTATCCTGTTCAAGTTCTCTACCGATATGATTCCTATTCTGCTCATCTCTGTTCAGGCAGACGAGAGCCAGAAGGCGCTCTACAAGTTGCTCGATGAGCATGTTGCCAACCCGTTGGCGCGTGTTGACGGAGTTGGTACGGTGTCAATCTCGGGTGCTCCGCAGCGTGAGATTAACATCTACATGGACCCTCAGAAGATGGAGGCTTACAACCTCAGCCCTGCTCAGGTTAGTAGCGCCATCGCTGCCGAGAACCGAAACGTAACAAATGGTACTGTTGATGTTGGTACGCAGACATACACGGTGCGTGTAGAGGGCGAGTTTACCGACCCTCAGCAGATGCTTAACGTTGTTGTTGGCACAAGAAACGGAACAAACGTTTATCTTCGCGATGTGGCTCGCATTGAGGATAACCTTGAGGAGCGTGCTCAGCGCACATTCAACAACGGTGTACAGGGTGCCATGATTGTGGTGCAGAAGCAGAGCGGTGCTAACTCTGTTGCCATCTCGGACAAGGTTATGAAGATGCTTCCTGACCTTGAGAAGAATCTTCCTTCGGATGTGAAGCTGGGTATCATCGTTAATACTTCGGAGAACATCCACAACACTATCGACTCTTTGGTTGAGACTATTATATACGCAATGCTGTTCGTGGCATTGGTTGTGTTCATCTTCCTTGGACGCTGGAGAGCAACCGTGATTATTGTAATCACCATTCCGATGTCGTTGATTGCTTCGTTCATCTATCTGTATGCAACGGGCAGTTCGTTCAACATGATTTCGCTTTCTTGTTTGAGTATTGCCATCGGTAACGTTGTGGACGATGCCATCGTTGTGCTCGAGAATGTTACTACGCACATTGAGCGCGGCTCTAACCCTAAGCAGGCTGCCGTTCATGCAACCAACGAGGTTGCCATCTCGGTTATAGCCTCAACGCTTACAATGATTGCCGTGTTCTTCCCACTTACAATGGTTACGGGTCTTTCCGGAATTCTGTTCAGAGAGTTGGGTTGGATGATGTGTATCATTATGACAGTTTCTACTCTCAGCGCGCTTTCGTTCACTCCAATGCTTTGTTCGCTGTTGCTTCGCTTGCAGAAGAAGCAGAGCAAGCTGTTCAAGAAACTCTATACGCCTATTGCCAACGCTCTCGACTCGCTCGACGACTGGTATGAACGCCGAATCAACTGGGCTGTTCGTCATCGTTACATCGTGCTTTTGGGCTGTTTCGTATTCTTTGTTTGTAGTATTGGCGCAGCTGTGGTATTTGGCATCAAGAGTGAGTTCTTCCCGGCAAACGATAGCGGTCGTGTGGGCGTAACGCTCGAACTTCCTATCGGTACACGAGTTGAGAAGGCTGAGGAGGTTGCCAAGGCACTTACAAACAAGTGGATTGAGCGTTACGGCAATACAATGCAGAGCTGTAACTTCACCGTTGGTCAGGCTGGTGATGACAACACATTTGCTCAGCTTAACGATAACGGTTCGCACATCATATCGTTCAACGTGCAGATGATTCCGTCTAACAAGCGCGAGAAGGGCTTGGCACAGATTTGTGACGAGATGCGTGCCGACTGTAAGGCAATTCCTGAGCTTGCCAAGTACAACGTACTTCTTGGTGGTAATCGTGGCGGCGGAATGGGCGGTCAGAGTACTGCATCGTTCGAGATTTACGGTTACGACATGGACGAGACCAAGCGCGTTGCCGACGAACTTGCCGACTCTCTGCGCCGTCATAGCGACATGATTAGTCAGGTTAACATCTCACGTTCAGACTATCAGCCTGAAATCGTTGTTGAGTTCGACCGCGACAAGCTGGCTCAGCAGGGCATCGGTCTTTCTGCTGCCGCTACAAGCGTTCGAAGCCTCATCTACGGTAGCCAGATGTCATACTATCGCGAGGACGGTGAGGAGTACGACATCAAGGTTCGCTACGAGCCTTCTGCCCGTATCTCGGTTGACAACATCGAGAACATGGTTATTCCTAATGCCAAGGGACAGAACGTAAGAATACGCGACATCGCAACGATAAAGGAATCTGCCATTCCTCCAACCATCGAGCGTAAGGACCGCCAGCGTATCGTAACGGTTAATGCCGTTCTTGCCGACGGATATGCGCTTTCTGATGGTGTTGAGCTTGGTCAGAAGATTTACAAGGGTATGGATTATCCGTCAACAATCACCGTTCAGGTGGCTGGTTCGTACGAAGACCAGATGGATAGTACCAGAGACCTCTTAACACTAGGCATACTTATCATCATCCTTGTGTTCATCGTTATGGCTGCTCAGTTCGAGAGCTTGACATATCCGTTCATCATCATCCTTTCCGTGCTGTTTGCATTATCTGGAATCATTCTTGCGTTGTTGACAACAGGCACAAACATGAACATCATGTCAATGCTTGGTGGTATCATGCTTATCGGTATTGTGGTTAAGAACGGTATCGTGCTCATCGACTACACTCAGCTTATGCGCGAGCGAGGCCTGAGCCTTATCCACTCATCAGTAGTGGCAGCCCGCAGCCGTCTGCGCCCAATCCTCATGACAACGCTTACAACCGTACTTGGTATGGTTCCGATGGCTATTGGTACGGGTGTAGGTGCCGAGATGTGGCGTCCGCTTGGTGTTGCGGTTATCGGTGGTCTTACGGTATCAACAATACTTACTCTTATCTATGTTCCTGCAATGTTCTGTATCTTCGGTTCTGTGGGCATCTGGCGCAAGCGCCGCAGCCTGAGAGCAGACCGCGAGCTTAACGAGTATTGGAAGGAACACAAGGCAGAGGAGCAGTTGAGCGCAAGCCGTGCTACTTCAAAGGAGCACTCATCACACAAGTATATTGAATAATACAGATTCTTGATATGAAGACTATTTTTATAACATACGATCAGGCACATCACGATGATGTAGTAGAAGTGCTTACAAAGTCTACCGCCCGCGGCTACACGCTTCTTCAGGGCGTAGGCGGAAGAGGCTCGAAGAGCGGTGAACCGCACCTTGGCTCGCATGCGTGGCCGTCAATGAACAATGCCATCCTTACTATTGTTGAGGATAAATTGGTAGATACGGTTCTTGAGCGTCTGCGCCAGCTCGACGAGGACAACCCGATGCTTGGTCTGAGAGCATTCGTGTGGAACGTTGAACAGAGCATCTGATGAGGCTCTGAAAGCATAAAACATAGCGGCGGCATCCTTCTTTCTGTTGGGATGCCGCCGCTTTTTTTGTGATAGGGCAGGATGTGCAAAACCCGAACGCATCCCGAAGGAATCCCGAAGCCTTCTGCTTTGCCGAATTGTAATATGGCAAACATCGCGTTTCGGGATAAGAAACGCCATTTCCAGATGATTATTCGGAATGACGCTGAAGGCGTCACCTCTCAGTAACCGCAGCATCCGTAGGATCTGCGGGCTGAAACACAACGAATATCATCGACCCTGAAAGCGGTCGCCCATTGCGACAGATGGGGCACTCCTTCAGAGTGCTTGCTGTTGATAGTTCTTATTTCGCAAGTCGTTCCGACCTACGGTTATTAAGCGGAGACGCTTCCAGCGTCTACAGATGAAAAGTACTTTTATATAATCAACAAATTATATGTTATAAAAGTAAGAGATGTATTGAATTTAATCCCGAACTCATGTGTAGAAAACCTTTGCTGTTTTGCAAGAAAAGTATATTTTTGCACAATCATTCAATTCAATATCCTATTACAAAGAAAAAATAAGATGAAAAAGGTATTTTCTGGTGTGCTGATAGCTATAATGGCAGCAAGTTGTCAGACATCACCAAAGGTAGTGGCAGAACTTACAGAAGCATATCCTTCTCGCCCTGCCAACTCAGTTATGGTTTACGACATGAGCGATTCTGTACCTGCAGCAGCAAAGACTATCGGAAAGGTAAAGTGTGTAGACGGCGGACTTACGCCTACAAAAAATTGTCTCTATGGCAATATGCTGGCTCTGGCGGTTAAGAAGACTGCCGAAAGTGGTGGTAACGCTCTGCGTATAGACAAGCATAAATATCCCGACGGGAAGTCTACTTGCCATCGTATCTGGGGTACTATTATGCTTATGCCCGACAGCTTGGTAAAGGCTGATACTCAGACATCGCTCCAGAATATCGAGGAGAGGCATGAAGCCGAATATGCCAACGCGATGATTCAGAGACAGAAGAAGCTCTACGATGTTCCTCATGACGTTGTAAAGGTTGGCGTAGGTCCCGGATGGATTCTGTCCGAATTTACGACTTATAATGGCACATATAAGCGCAAGATGGGATTTAATGTCTCTGCCGACTATCAGCACATCTGGAACTATGGATTTGGTCTTGGCGTAAACTATCAGTACTTCGGAACGTCGTTCGACAACGACTTGAAGATAAAGATGCATTACGTTGGTCCAAGTCTGGCGGGAAGCATGAAACTTGGCAAAAAATGGATTTGGGATGTTCAGTTAGGTTTGGGCTATACGAATTATACCGAAAGCATATCAAACGGTTATAACTCCGTCTCAGAGAGCATTAGCCGTATGGGAGTGATGGCTCAGATGGGAGTTCATTATAAGATGTCGGACAAGATTGGCATTGGCTTGCAGTTTGATTCGTTCAGAATGTCGATGGAAAGACCTGAGGGAGTGGACACTTCAAAGTACGATTTCTACGGAATAGAGCGAATGGACCTTCAATTTGGTCTGAGATTCTACATGTAAATATTATGTCGGCAGTTTGGCAAACAAAAAAAGAGGGCGTGTCTGTTTTTTGACACACCCTCTTTTTTTATTTGATGACGTTTTTGTCTAATCTTGCGTTCTGCCGAATTTGCAATCAAATAAATTATTCTATGCATAAGGTATATTTCCTCATATAATCATCAGAATAACTTTTACAATTCCACAATTCTTGTTTATTCCATAAATTGTTATTCAAAGGTGCTCCGTTTACTTTTATTTCTGTAAATATTTCCCATAAAGGAACTACTCCATCTTCTTTTGGAGTATTCTTTAATGAATGTTTGGATTCCCATTGTACACTTGCTCTGAGAGCAAATTTTGGCGGTATCACAAATTGTGTATCATTTTCACCAACTTCATATTTGACACGATTATCACTATTTACGTAATAATTGTCAATTACTACCGAATAATTATTGATTAGTGGAGTTGTTGATATAAATACTTCATTTTCAGTATTGTTCTGTATCTCAAACTCATAGCTACAAACGTAATCGCACGATTCGAATAATAGAGTCATGCAAAACGAGAATAATAACAAGAAACTTCTATTTTTCATATTTATATATTTTTAAATAAATAGTGCAATTAAATCGAAAATATTAAATTTTGTCCCAGATATTGGGAATAGTTTGTCCTGTTCTTCTCCTGTTCTTGGATTATGATATGGAGATGATTTATCATTTATAAAATATTCGATATCAAAGTAATTTGTTTTCCCTTTTGCAAATCCCTTTCTTCCTCGTCCATAATATTGGTCGAAATACATTGCACCACATTTACTAGCATGAACTTCATACCAATGATATGAGTGAGGTGTTCCTGTTATACCTGATGCACTTATTAAACTTGGAATAGCAATAATTGGAAGATAAAAAATACCAAATAGTTGGCTCTGAATATAATGTCCATACTCATGAACAAATAAATTATCTTTCCAAGTCGCTTCATAGCCATTTGGACCAAAAGAATAATGCCCAATAGTAAAAGCAGCATTTCCATGTGTAACCCCACTTAAAGCCACCATTCCATCCTTCTCAGTAACTTTGTCAACATTTCCAGAAAGGTTTAAAATGTGAGCTATTGAATTTCCAAAACCTGCTTGTACACTCTGTTTTGTCCATTTACTTAATATTTGTTTAAAATTCCCCGAGAACATACTATTATCTATCTCAAATGCATTTTTTATGTTTTTTGTATAACTTAAACTTGGAGTTAATGCAGATATTACAGTACCACCATATGGAGTCATTCCAATAGAGTATGCTGTTGGTATAGCAATAGGAACAATAGAAACTGCAGAACTTGCAGTCACTGTAGTGGTAACAGGATCTAACAAGAATGCAGCAAGTGCCCAATGCCACCACTTTTGTCCTGTAGGATCATTATACTTCAGTGGATTGTTGAGGCAGTAGGTGTAACGATTGTAGTTTTGGCTATTGTATGGACTCTGCACATAGTTGTCGGGGCTGAGGAAGCGCCCAAGGACAGGGTCGTACAAGCGACCGTTCATGTTGATGATGCCGAACTCAGAAAGCATCTCGTGTCCTGTATAGCCTCTGTGCAAGCCGATGTTGTTTAGTGTTACTGATTGGTTGCCCCATGCATCATAGCTTGCTTCGAACACCTTCGTGCCATTTTCGTCGACAACAGACAAAATGCTGCCGAGATTATCGGTAAAGGCATAGTATGGCTTAAAGCTGCCATTCTGTTTTATAACGATGGTGTTGCCATCAAGATAATAGAACTCGCGAGTTGTTCCGTTTTCTGTTATCTTCTCGTATTCGCCAGCATAAAGAACAGAACGCTTAGAAATGCCATTGACAACATATTCAGAAAACCAGCGTTCCTCGTCAGGACCGTAACTGAAGCTGAGCCTTTCTGCCGTTGCGTCAAGCCCAATGTAGTCAATTCGGTTTATGTCATTGAAGTGCGTAAACAGCGTACCGTTATTGTATGCTCCGTCTTCATTGTCTACGGAAATTACGGCATGAGGCTTGCCTGCTGAATTATAGTAATAGCCACCAATGCCAGTCTTGTACTCTATGTTTCCGCCAGCAGAATATTCCATCTGCATTACGTTCAAATCGTCCTTCTGTACAGAAACAAGTCTATCCAAATCATCGTATGCAAATGTTTCTTCTTGGTAGCCAGTACGGTTACGTGAACTTAGGTTACCAGTCTTTACATTGTATGTACTTGACAGATATTCAAGTATGTCGCTGCCATTGGCGAGCATTCTATATTTCTCAAAGCCATTGTTATCAGTATCTACGCGGAATGTGAGTTTATTGCAGAAAGACGAGGTAGCTGTGAGACCGTTACAACTGCCGAACTGGTATATAACATTTTCTCCAGCCTTAGCCTGTGTCTTAAATCCATACTTGTCATACGTATAGGAAACAACGAGACCACCCGGCATGGTCTTCTTGGCTAACTGTCCGAATTCGTCAAATTCGTAACAGAATTCAAGAATGCCTTTTCCACCAGTATTGCGACTAACCTTTACAACACGTCCGTATTTGTCGTATTCGTAGCTTTCTGACATGTTGCCGTTTGTTGTCATTACAATGCGCGATTTTCCGTAACCGCTTGTACCATAGGTGTTGCTTACGGTAATATCTCCAGTTTTTTTTGACAGAATTCGCCCTGCCGCATCATAGCTGTACGAAGTCAGTATGCCTCGACCGTCTGTTTCTGTCAGCAACTTGCCGTCTGCAGAATAGGTATATTCTAAAAGTCCTGCATCTGGGTCGGAGAGTGAAATTCTGTTTCCTGCACAGTCATATTCCATATTAAAGACAACACCATTGCTTTCGGTTTTACATGGTTTGCCGTTAGATTTATAAGTATAGTTTACTTCTGCTTGAGGGTCGGTTGATTGCTTCACATTGCCCCATGCGTCGGTCACCTTTGTAAAACTTCCGTTTACTGTTGTCGTTGTAACACTGCGGTTGCCGTAGGTGTATATAACAGACTGTCCAGAACTTTTTAATGTATATGTAAGTCTGCCACGGCTGTCATAGCTGAAATTTTGGTAACCAGACTTGCTTCCTTCTATATTTGAAACATTAACAATCTGTCCTTTCGGATTGTAGTTCGTATTTTTTATTATGGATATAGAATTTGGTCCAACGCTCTCAACCTGTACTTCGTTACCACACTTGTCGTACCATGTACGCGTCCAAACGCCATTTTGTGGAATCTCCTCTATATAATAATAATTTCTGTCACTACGTCCCCAGTCACGGACATATTTTGTTGTTGTCCCCTCAGGGAAAACAACATTTGTTTTTATTCCCCAATTATCGTAAGTATAAGAAGTAACAGTTCCGTTCTCAATGTCAGCCTCGTTTCTTTCTGTTAGTACGTTACCCCAATAATCATAGGTATACATAGTGTACGAGCCAGTTACGCTGTTTGCTGTCCTTACAAGATATCGTCCTGTCTTGTCATATTCGTTCACTATTTTGTTGTTTGTAATCCCTTTGCCGTATGTTTCCTCGGTAAGTATATTACCAAAACAATCATAGGTATACTCCGTAGTTAAAGCCAATGGGGTATTGCTGAATTCAGTTTTTGACGCAATGTCGCCTTTTTCGTCATATACCAAAGCCGTCTTTTGTGAATATTCACTTGTATCGTCCGAATGCTTTTGAATTTTCTCCAACAGTGTAGGCAACCACATTCCGTTTTTGTTGATATAGCCAGAATATATGTTCTTTTTGTACATGTCGTTAGCATAAACAACACGCTGTTCAACA